>DATAHJ010000001.1:0-4523 GCA_036263275.1 Fibrobacteria bacterium
GCGAAATTCTCCACCGTGGCTCCCTACCGCATCAACAAGATCGCGTTCTGGCAGCAACCGGGAGTCCAGTACAGCGACATCATCGCCGTGGAAAAGGGCAACGGCTCCACCAAGGCGCGCATCCTGTACTACAACGGCCTCGACAGCACCTTGAAGGTGATCGGCACGCTCCCGAACGGCAACTACGGCGGCGGCGGCGTGGAGGAGCAGGGGCTCACCGGCGTCGCGCTCAACCCGAAGACCTTCGAGCAGGACAACTTCCTGTACCTGTACTACGCCACCGGCGCGCTGAGCACCACGCCTTCGGCCACGATCGGCTTCCGGGTCACCCGGGTCAAGATCGACTGGGCGACGAAGATGATCGACTGGAACTCCGAGAAGGTCCTGATCCATATTCCGGCCGCCACCTCGGCCCGCTGGCACACCGCCGGCGCGATGCAGTTCGACAACTTCGGCAACCTCTACATCGCGGTCGCCGACAACGAGTCGCTGGCGATGGGTCCGGGCAACACCGCGAACCTGCGCGGCGGCATCCTCCGCATCCACCCCGACACCACCGATCCGCGGGGCTACACCATCCCGGCCGGAAACTTCGGCGACTACTGGGCGCAGAAGTGGCAGGATTCCGGCCTGACGGACCGTGCCGCCAAGTATCGCGACACCTCCAAGGTCAAGCCCGAGATCTACGTGAAGGGCAGCCGCAATCCGTACTCCATGAGCCTAGATAAGAACCGCCTCGGCTGGCTGTCGTACGGCCAGTGCGGTCCCGACGCCCAGCGCGGCGAGACGCAGAACCTCGTCACCCATCCCACCTTCGGCGGTTGGCCGTTCTGGGTGTGGAACAACGCCGCCGGCACTCCGTACGTGAGGCAGTCGGCCAAGGCCAGCAGCTACGACGAGTCGCCTGAAGTGGGTTCCGGCACCGCCTGGACGACCTTCAACCCCACCACGATGACCATCAACATCCCGGTGAACAACTACTCGGGCAACACGGGCGTGGACACGCTTCCGCCATACGTCCAGCCGCTCTACGGCTACAACGGACCGACCTGTGCGCAGGGCGGTCCGGTGATCCGCTACGACGGCCGGGTGAGCAACCCCCGCAAGATGCCGCCGCATCTCGACTTCACCTACATGTACACCGACGTGTCGGCGTATGATCCCCTCGGTACGAACGTCGTCCGTGCGGTCAAGTTCGACACGGCCACGGGTGCCGCCATCGGAACGCCGGTGCAGGTCTTCACGATGTCCAAGAGCACCCGCCCGAACCTGGCCAAGGGCATCGACTTCCAGCAGGGCCCGGACGGTTCGCTGTACTACGTCGACTGGGGCATCACCTCCAACACCGACTGCTGCTCGGCCAGCCCTCCGGCCGCTTCCGGCGGCGTGGTGCGCGTCACCTACAACGGCGATTGCCAGGACGCGGGCCTTTATCCGGTCACCGGAATCAACGCGAAGGCCGTCTTCCACGGCCAGGTTTCCTGGCTCCGCGTGGGCGTGGGCGAGATCTCGCTGCGCGACGACGGCAGCGGCCTCATCGACAAGGGCTCGCACGTGATCCAGATCCTGGACGTCAACGGTCGCACCGTTCATTCGTTCAAGGGCCAGGGTTCGAAGACCTACGCGATGCCCGCCCTCGAGCACGGCAAGGTCTTTGTGCTGCGCGCCGAGACGGCGATCGGCACCGCGGTCCGCACGTTCAGCAGCCTGTAAAGCGTCGTCACTCCGAGAGTCCCCCAAAGGTTGGTGGGCTCCTTCGAAGGCCCCCGGCATGTCCGGGGGCCTTTCGTTTTCGATCATTTCCCGGTGCGTTCGCGGGCTATTCGGGGCGTGCGAAGAAACGCGAACAACCCTGAAATTTCGAAGAATACCCCCATTCCCGCTTTCAGAATTCATTTCAGCCAGTACCGAATTTCGCGTTTTTTCGCCACTCGTGACATGATTTTACACGAATTTCGAAGGTTCCGGGGCGGCTGAAACCGGGGGTTGATATTTTTCTCCCATGCAGACCTACGAGTCCTTGTACCGCACGCACCACCGCTTCCACATCCCCGTCATGGGGACGGGGTTCACCATCGACACGCCGCTTCGCCTGGGCCGCTTCGGCATCAGCGCGGTGATCTCGCTGGTGGACGACCTGCTGATCGAGCGGGTCCGCAAGCACTATTGCAAGACCCTCGGCCTCCCCTTTGAAGCGGTGACCCCGAGCACCCTTCCCGACCCGCGCGACGCCCGCGCGGAGCGCATCACGGCCTACCTGAACCTCGTGCAGGACACGATCGACGCGCAAATCGCGGCCATCCGCGCGCTGCCCTTCGATGAGGCCAACGAGAAGTCCCGCTACTTCGACCTCCTGCCCGAGACCTCGCCGGTCAAGCAGCTTTATCGCAAGCGTCAGGCCGCCCCCGCCGCGGAGCGTGCTTCCTTCGAGGCCGAGCTGAACGCCGCCATCCTGCCCGGCAAGGTGGACGTGAACATCATGACCAAGCTGGACCGCCTGCCGTACGGCAAGGACGGCCTGCCGCTGCCCTCGGAGTTCAGCGACGCCAAGGCGGCGCTGCGCGGCTTCGCGAAGTCGCGCGCGCGCGGCAACATGGTCTTCAGCGCGGGCATCAACCCCACGCTGTACGGCACGCTGGAGCAGTATCCGGACTTCTATCCCACGCAGGACGAGAACGGCGTCGTCCACGCGCCCAGGAAGGGCGTGATCCTCAAGGTCACCGACTACCGCTCGAGCATGATCCAGGGACGGTTCCTCGCCAAGAAGGGCATCGAGGTGCGCGAGTTCCGCATCGAGTCCGCGCTGAACTGCGGCGGCCATGCCTTCGCCTCCGACGGCTTCCTGATGGGCCCCATCGTGCAGGAGTTCGCCGACAACCGCGACAAGTTTCCGGAAATGTTCGAACCGCTCATCGAGGCCTCCTTCAAGAAGAAGGGCCTCGAGTATCCGGCCTCCCGCAAGAACCGCCGCATCGACGTGACCGCGCAGGGCGGCATCGGCAACCACGCCGAGATGCGCCGCATGCTGGACGCGGAAACGGGCTACGGCCTCGACGCGACGGGGTGGGGAAGCCCGTTCCTGCTCGTGCCCGAGGCCACCTCGCTCGACGAGCACACGCGCAAGCAGCTGGCCGAGGCCGACGAGGACGACCTGTACCAGAGCGACGCCTCGCCGCTGGGCATCCTCTTCAACAACATGCGCTCCTCCTCCTCGGAGGTCTGGACGCATGAGCAGATCGCCAAGGGCCGCCCCGGCTCCGCCTGCCCGAAGGGTTACCTGGTCTCGAACACCGAGTTCACCGAGAAGCCCATCTGCACGGCCTCGAAGGAATATCAGGGCCTCAAGCTGAAGGCCATGGGTTACGACGCGGTTCCGCCGCTGGCGGGAGCGGATACGAAGCTCAAGTACGTCTACGCCAAGCAGTGCATCTGCGACCAGCTCGGCAACGGCGCCTTGATCGAGATGGGAGAGACCCAGGCCAAGCAGCCGGTCTCCGTTTGCCCCGGCCCCAACATCGCCTACTTCGACCGCAACTACACGCTCGAGGAAATGGTGGACCACATCTACGGTCGCGGGCCCTCGCTGGTGCCCCAAGACCGTCCGCACATGTTCGCCAAGGACCTGCGCCTGTACGTGGATTATTTCGAGCGCCTCGTGAACAAGCACGCCGCCTTCGCCGACCCGACCACGGATTACCTCCGCGAGTTCAAGGCCAACCTCGAGGCCGGCATGCGCTACTACGACCCCATGCTGGCGGCTTCGCCCATCCCGGGCGAGAATTTGGCCTCGCTGTCCGCCGAGATCGCCTCGCAGTCGGTGCGCCTCGAGGAACTCTGGCTCTCGGTGGCCCCGGAAGCGGAACGCGAGGCGGGCGTGACGGCCTTGGCCGCTTCCACGACGTAAGCGATCAGACTAGGAACATGAAGGATGGAGGGGGCAACCCTCTCCATCCTTTTTTTTGGATAAAAACGTCCCGAGATGTGTATGGATCTCATGTAGAATCAATGAGTTAGATGTTGATATCCGGGATAGCCAAATCTCGAGGCACGGCCATATTTTTCCTAAGCCACGGATAAATATTCAGTTATGGAGAATTAAAAAGGCCCCGCTGGAAGCGGGGCCTTAAGCATCCTGTGCAGAGAGTGTTAGGAGATTTTCGGGCGGCGAAGCCCGGAAACCCTTAGTCCTCCAGCAATCCGCCCAGCTTTTCCTTGGGCGGCTCGGCCGCGGCGTTCACGTCGAGGTCGAAGAGGCGCTTGAGGGGGATGATCTTGAGGCCCTTGCGCTGGTCGAGGGCGTCGGAGATCTTGTCGGCCGCGAAGCCGATCAGGAGGGGGTGGTCCGGGTGGTTGGCCACCGACTTGACGAAGGCCGAGGCGCTGAAGCCCGGCATCAGGAAGTTGACCACGTAGGTGTCGAAGTCGGCCTCCTGCATCACCTCCAAGGCCTCCTCGGGGTCGTCGGCGACCTCCACCACGGCGTTGGGCAGGATCTGCTGCACGATGGTGACGGTCTCGTTGCG
>DATAHJ010000002.1:0-5203 GCA_036263275.1 Fibrobacteria bacterium
ACCTTCGCGCCGTGCAGGCCGTGCGCGTGCGCGATGCTGCCCTCGATGTCCTCGCGGAACAGCTTCTTGTCGAAGTGCAGGCTCACCGACAGCTTCTCCATCACCGGCGACATCGCGGCGGAGAAGCGGCCCGCCCACATCGCGGAAACTTTTCCGGACTTTCCGGAGGAAGATTTGGCGGACTTTGGGGCGACCTTTGCGGTTTTCGCCTTCGTCGCGGAACGCTTGGGAATCGACTTGCTGGCGGGCTTTTGGGAAATCTTGCGGCTCATGAAATCTTCCTTGCGTCTCTTACTTCTTGTTCCGGGCGGCGGCCAGCAGGTCCTTGACGAAGTCGCCGAGGTCGTCCTTCACGAAGTCGCGGAACTCGCCCGCGTCGAAGTAGACGCCGTCGGCATCCGGGCAAACCTCGTAGCGGATGTGCGCCTGATAGGGGTCGGGCTTGGTCTCCATCGTCTTTCCGCACATGGGGCAGGCCACGCCGGTGATCTTGTCCTGCTCCTTGCCCACCTTCACCGAGCCCGTGTCCACGGACTCCGAGCCCTTGATCTTCTTGAGGTCGCGCGCCTCCGTGCCGTGGAACCAGAGGCCCTCGCAGGCGGTGCAGCGGTCCACGGTGACGCCGGAAAACGTGACGGGTTCCATGGGGGAATTGCACTTGGGGCAATGCAGCGACATGCGGGACTCCGGAGGAAGTGGGTGCTGTTAAAGGGTAAAAAACGGGGGCCTCTCCGAAGGCGATTCTTCGCCCGTTCGGGAAGGCGCGGATCGAAATACAAACCGAAACAATCGACCCGAAACCCGTGTCTATATTAACTCCCGGAACCCAAGGAAAACCCTCCGTGCTGTCCGAAGAGCACCAAAGCATGATGCTGGCCTATCTCTCGGGCCTGCGCCGCGGCCCTCGGCTCCGCAGCCTTGAGGATTTCGCCGCGCTCCCGTCGCGCGAGCTGCTCCAGATCGCCGCGCGCGTCGAGGAGTCGGCCTTGGGGCTTTTCCTCCAGCTTCTGAAGTGCTGCGGCAGCGGCGAGTCCCTCTTCGATCGCCTCATGGGCGACCACGAGGAGGACAACCGTCCGCTGGTCGACGCGTTCTTCGAGCGCTATCGCCGCTCGGTGCTCGCCATGGCCGGCCCGGGCGACTTCAACCCGCTCGAGACCTATCTCCCCGCGCACGCGCTCGACGACCTCGCCTTCGTGCAGAGTCGGCAGGCCTTTTTCCTGAGGCAAACCTGCGCCGTCATCAACGAATACCTCGACGGCCTCTTCCCCGCCGGGAACGGGCAGAAGCATGCCTTCCCCGCCGGGGACCAGGAAAAGGCCTGGGCCTACTTCTGGGGCAAGGTGATCTCGAAATGAGCTTCGAGCCCGAAGAGTCCCCCGAAACCGGGGTGGAGACCGAAATCCGTGCCGATCGCGCGTGCAAGGTTTTGCTCTACAATGACGAAGAGCACACGTACGACTATGTGGTGGAGATGCTCTCGCACGCTTGCGGACTCTCGCGCGAAAAAGCCTTCCGCTGCGCCGTGGAAGTCGACCTCACGGGCCGGACGATCGTCTACTTCGGCACGCGCCCGGCCTGCAAGGCGGTCGCGGAGAAGATCAAAGCCTACGGCCCGGATCATCGGCTACCCCAATCGATGAGTTCGATGAAAGCCGAGGTACAAGGGTGTTGATTACCTGACAATGCTTCGTGGCCGGGCTGCGACACGACGCAGGCCGACGCCGCATCGCGAAGTGTCGCAGCCCGGCCACAAACTTGGCCCGGAAGCGCTAACCCTTCGCTCTCTTGTCCTTTTCAATCAAGGCGTAAGCCGAATGATTATGGATCGACTCGAAGTTTTCCG
Source organism: Fibrobacteria bacterium (assembly GCA_036263275.1). Taxonomy (GTDB): domain Bacteria; phylum Fibrobacterota; class Fibrobacteria; order UBA11236; family UBA11236; genus UBA11236. Next base: position 1,847 of record DATAHJ010000002.1, read on the forward strand.
ATTCGATCGTGTACTTCACGATGCGATCGTCCTGGTTGAGGAGGTGGGCCGCATCGCGGACCATGTCCTCCACGAACTTCGGGTTCTCGTAGGCGCGCTCGGTCACCCACTTCTCGTCGGGGCGCTTGAGCAGCGCCCACAGCTCGCACGAGGCCACGTCCTCGACGAGGTCGACCAGGTCCTCGATCCACACGAAGGTGGGCGCGGGGGCCAACAGGGCCGTCACCGTGATGTGCGAACGCTGGTTGTGCGCGCCGTACTCCGAGATCTCCTTGGAGCAGGGGCACAAGGAAGTGACGGGCACCACCACCTTGAGCGTCATCTCGGTCTTGCCGTTGCAATGCTCGCCGATGAAGGTCACATCGTAGTCCATCAGGCTCTCGACCTTGGAGACCGGCGCCTGCTTGTTCACGAAGTACGGGAAGCGCATCTCGATGACGCCCTTCTCGCTGTTCAGCCGCTTCACCATCTCCGGCAGCATCAGCTGGAAGGTCTCGACGGTGATTTCCTTCTCGCGCCGGTTCAGGATCTCCACGAACCGGCTCATGTGCGTGCCCTTGTAGTTGTGGGGCAGGTACACGAGCATGCTGAAGGTGGCGACGGTGTGCTGCTCGCCGCCGCTTCGGTCGGCCACGCGCACGGGGTGCTTGATGTCCTTGATGCCCACCTTGTCGATGTCGATGCGGCGGGTGTCGTCGTAGCCCTGCACGTCGGCGATGGAGACGAGGGGCTTCTTCGAGGACTCGGACTGTTCGGGACGGGAGGGGGTCATGGCGATGGACCTTTCCGCGGGTTGATCTTCCCGTAATACGCGGGAAGAAGCGGGATCGTAAAGATAGGAACCTGAATCCGCGTTAAAACGCCGAATTCCGGAACCTTCTAGAACCGGTAGGTCAGGCCGGGCACTTTCCAACGCATCGCGGGCTCCCCGCGCGACATCACGGGTTCGCGGACGGGCAGGGGGTCAAGCGACCAGTGCTGGGGCTCACGATCCGCCTGCGCCACGCGGTCACCGCGGGGGGCGTCGTTCGAGGCGTTGCCGAGGTGCGGCGTCAGGGCGTAGGTGGCCACGTAGCCCACCAAGGCGCCCCCGACGAGGAAGGAGGACCACGTCACCTTCTTGCCATACGCGTTGTAGTCGTCGTTGTAGGTCAGGATCTGAAGGCCCAGCCCCATCATGGCGCCGCCCGCCGCGCCCAGCGCGGCATACTGCGAGCGCTCCTGCGTGTCGCGGCTGTCGTGGAAGAAGTAGACACCTTCGGTGAAGCCCAGCGTGGTGCCGATCACCGCCGCGCCCAGCCAGGGGCGGAACGAGGCGGACGCGTCGGAGTACGCGGCCACGGCGATGCCGCCCAGGCCGCCCAGCGCGGCGTGGGTGGCGACGCCCAGCGGCACGCCCGAGGCGTTTCCGCTCGGGCGATAATAGTCGGAGATGAAGTGGCCGGCGGCGGCCATGCCGACGCTCTGCCCGAGCCCGATGCGCAGGATCTCCTCGGAGTGGCGGCTGGGGCGCTCGAAGTAGAGCACGGGCGTGGCCAGGCCGACAAAGCCGTAGCCCAGCGCGAACAGCATCTTGTGGTCGAGCATCTCGGGCTCGGAGCGATACTTGTCGCCCAAGGCCTGGGCGTACCACAGGCCGAGCGGATAGGCCCCCGCGCCCACGAGAGACCCGATGCGATAGCCTTGGCCCGCGTGCGGGGAGAAGGCCAGCGAAAGCGCCGTGGCGGAATACACCGCCGCCGTGGGCGCGTAGAAGGAAGCCTTCAGGTGCGCGTCGGTGAACTCAAGTTTGGGGACGGTGGCGAGGTGCGCGGCGAAGGCGAGCGGCGCCACTATCAACGGCGTGGCGATCAGCGCGCGCGGGTTGTCGAACCCGAGGCCCAGCGGCACGCCCACGCCGTAGACGTAAGTCGAAAGCGCCGTCTGGTAGCCGAGGTAGGCGATGCGGTTTTCCGTGGGGCCGGAAGGCGCCTTGGAAGCCTTGCTGCCGGAGCTTCCGCCGGAGCCGGAGGACGGGGCGTCATCGAGCCAGCCGCCGCCGGAGGGCTTGGCGGCGGAGATGGAGGCTTCGGAAAACGATCGTGCCGGGGCGAAGGACGCCGGAAGAAGAATCGCCAGCGCGACGGCCGCAAGAATTCGCATGCGTAAAACCTAGAAATCGACCAATTCGACGTCGAAGACCAAGGTCGCGCCCGGCGGAATCACGCCGCCCGCGCCCGCGTCGCCGTAACCGAGATGCGGAGGAATGATGAGCGTGCGCTGCTCGCCCTTGCGCATGTCGAGGAAGGCCTCGTCCCAGCCGGGAATCACCTGGCCGACGCCCACGTCGAACTCGAAGGGCGCGCCGCGGTCGCGCGACGAGTCGAACTTCGTCCCATCCACGAGCCTGCCGGTGTAATGCGCCTTCACGCGCGTCCCGCGCGCGGGCTTGGGGCCGATGCCTTCCTTGCGCACGATGTAACGAAGGCCGGAGGCCGTTTGCTTCGAGCCTTTCTCCAGGTCCTTCAGTTCCGCCTGCGCGGCCTTCTCCTTGGCCGCCGCCGCGTCCGCGCGCGACTTCAGCTGGGCCTGGAAGGCGGCCTCGTCGGCCTTGAAGGCCTTGGCCGCCGCGCCCACGCGCAGGATGCGGATGGAGTCGATCTTGTCGCCCTGCTGGATGGCGTTGACCACGTTCTGTCCCTCGACCACATGGCCGAAGATCGTGTGCTTGCCGTTCAGCCACGGCGTGGCGACGTGGGTGATGAAGAACTGGCTGCCGTTGGTGGCCGGGCCCGAGTTCGCCATCGAGAATACGCCCGGCCCGGAGTGCTTGAGCGACGGCACGAACTCGTCGTCGAACTGGTAGCCGGGGCCGCCCATGCCGTTGCCCTGCGGATCGCCGCCCTGGATCATGAAGTTCGGGATCACGCGGTGGAAGGTCAGGCCGTCATAGAAACGCTTAACGCCTTCCCGGTTGTGGTTCTTCGTGCCCTCGGCGAGGCCGACGAAGTTGATCACCGTGAGGGGAACCTTCTGGTATTCCAGTTCGCCGACGATGAGGCCCTTGGAGGTGTAGACGTTGGCGTAGATGCCTGGGCCCATGGGACCCTGCGGGGTCTGCGCGGCGGCAAGAACGGGGGTCAGGCAAAGGGCAAGAAGGGGGAGAACGAAGTTTTTCATGGGGTCTCCGGTAGGAGCAACAAATCTACGAGGTTTATTCTTCGCGAGTTCGGGATTCTTCGCCTTCAAAGCTTCGGATGGTTTGGGTTCGGGAAAACACCAAAGACAACCACCCGCTTGTTTTTGTGTTCTCCCGAACCATCCGGAGAAGGGCCGCCGGAGAATCCCAAACCATCCAACGAACCGCCGGCAACGAAT
>DATAHJ010000003.1:0-5573 GCA_036263275.1 Fibrobacteria bacterium
CCATGTTCACGGTGCCGTCCTCGAGCGTGGCATTGTCCCACTTGAGCTCGAAGTCACGCAGGGAGTAGGCCTGCCGCGCCGGTCCCACCTCCCCCTGAAGTCCGGTGATCTTGCCCTGGATCAAGGTGTAGGGATAAACGCCGCTGATGCGCGCGTCGCCGGTGAAGGTCATGCGCAGCACGTCGGTGTCGATGCGGTTGCGGGACCCCGCCGCCTCGACCTCGGCGTCCACTTCCCACGGGCGGCTCCTGCGCGTCGCCTGCGGACGTACCGCCCGGCGCCCGAACGAAGTGAAGAAGGCCGTCACGTCGCGCAGCCCCCACCGCCTTTGAAGCAGCATGTCATGCAAGCGCCCCCGCAGCGATACCTTCCCCGCCTCCTCGCCGTCCCCGGGAGGAATCGCGATCTCCACGCGCAGGTTATCGTAGCCGGTCTCGACCCGATAGGGCGTGGGGGGCAACGCGATGCTTCCCGAAAGCGCGCGGGCCACGACGTGGGTTCCGTGCTGGTCCCAATCAAGCGACGCCGAAAGCTCCGCCGCCTGGACCCTCTGCCCCGCGGGCAAGGTGAAGTCGATGCCATTCCCCTGCAGCGAAGCTTTCGCCGAGCCCTCCGCGGGATCCGCCGTCAGGCTTCCGTTCAGGGCCCCGCGGGAGTTCCGCACGGCAAGGTCGGGAACGAGCAGCGCGCCAGCCGCATAAGTGGGCGTTCCGCTGATGCGAAGGGTGTCTCGCGACGAGACGTGGGCAAACGTCATCTCGCGTCCTGCGAAACGCAGGCTGTCGAAGAACTGATGATCGAGCGGGGCCGTGACGATGCCGGACAACGTGAAGCCCTCGAGGTTTCCCGCCCCTTCCGCAAGGGGCAAGCGCCCGGATGCCGTGGCTTCGCCACGCAAGATCCGCCAACCCTCCAAGAGACCCGTCAGGCGAGCCGTGAATCCCGTGGTCGAAAGCGCCTCGACATGGAACTGCGGCGAATCCGCCTCGAGGCCTGCGAGCACGCCTCGCAACGTGTCCTGGTGCGGCACCGGAAAACGGGTGGAAAGGATTCCATCCACGCTGAGGGAATCGCCGAGGCCGCGCAGCACCGCTCCGGTCACTTCGGGCACGTTGCGGCCCGGGAACCGCAGGCTGTCAAGACGCAGCGTCCCGGCCAGCCCGGTCCCTGTCGCGTGGGACAATTCACCGGTAAAAACGCCGTCGAAGCCGCCGGTGCGTCCCGCCATCGCGAAGACCCGCCGGGGGTTGATGCCGTCGGCGCGCAGGAGCCAGGAACCGTCGAGCAGCACGCGCGCATCCCGCATGGCGGCCGGATGCCCGTCGAAGGGAACCGTGCCGGATGCCTCGAGGCGGGCGCTTCCCGCCTTGACCTCCGCGCGCGAGACGTGCAGGCTGTCTCCCCTCCACCCCCCGTCGAAGCGGGCGTCGGCCACGCCCGTCTTGCCGGTCACCTTCGCCGACACGGCGGCGTCCGCGAAGCGGCGCGCGGGATCCCAAATAAAGCGACCATCCAGCCACGGGTCGAACCCTGCGAAGCGTCGGGCGGGTTCGTAGGGAAACCGGGAAGGGTGCAGGTTCTGTGCCGTCAGTTCCAGCGACCAGGGGTCATGCTCGAAAAAACGCATGGCCACGCCGGCCTGGCCGTGGACGGGGTGCCCCGCAGTGAAGGCAAGCGACACCGCATGCTTCCCCGAGGCTTCCCGCCAAAGCACCTGACCGGACCCGTCGAAGGTTTCGCCCTGACGATGGATGCGCGCTGAGCGCAGGAAATATCCGGACGTGGTGACCTCGTTCACGGCCTCGGCGCTGTCGGCCGAAGCGCCGTACGCGCTCGGCTCCTGGAACCGCGCGGTGGCGCGCAACCTGTCCCCTTCCCAGGCGCCTTCAACGCGAGCGGAGCGATACGAAACGTTTGTGTCCGTCCATGTCAGCGCCCAAGGCTCGGTCGCGGAGACCTCGCCGTTCAGTTCGACGCGCTTGGGCTTGTGCCCGTCCCAGCGCAGGGCGACCTTCGAGCCGTCGCGCGTCTCCACATGCGCGGCGACGCGCATGCCCGTGTCGAGCCTGGCATCGCTCACCTCGAAGTCGATGGGCAGGTCCCAGACATGAAGTTTCCAATGGGCGCCCCGGACCTCGCCCGTCATCTCGCCGCGCCACCGCGACCAGGCGGGAAAGGCCAGCATCCCGCCGGGGTGCGACCAGGATCCTCGCGCGCGAAGGGATTGCGCGCCGCCCGCCGCGGCCACGGCCAAGGTGCCACCCTTCGGCCCGAGGCGCGCCGAGACGTTCCAGGCGGCGGAATCGAACGGGCCCACGCGCGTCGTGGCGAAGCGGGCCGCCACCTTCAGGCTGTCCTTTCGCCAATCGGCCTTGGCATGCAGGTCCGCGCGCGAGAATCGGGCGGCAAGCTTCGGCGGAAGCCACGGTGCGGTGCGCTCCAGCGCGGCCGCCACGGAATCATGCCCCGAGCGCAAGTCGCGCTTTTCGCGGATGCCGATGACCAAGAGACTCGCGCCGCCCTCGCCTTCCGCGGCCAGCCGGTATCGCAACACCGAACCGCGCCAGCGCGCGACCACCTGCGCGCGCAGGGGCGGAAGCGACGCGGAACGGACGGAGAAGCCGCCTCTCAGGGCTTGGGACCCCCGGCTGCGCCAGCGCGCGGAATCGACCGACACCACGGCGCCATCCGGCAGGCGGACGGTAAGCACGCGCCATTCAAGCAGGGCGCCCAGGGGGAAACGAAGGGCTGCGGGAAAAACAATCGGTCCCGGTTTCCGGGAACTCTTTCCGAACAGGACCAGCCCCGCGGAATCCGCGCGGACGGACAGAAGGGCATGGGCCGGATCAAGCCGGACCCAACCTGAAAGCCGCGCCGCCGGCTTGCGGATTCCCAGCCGGAAATCCCGGCCATTCAGGACCAGGGAATCCGCCCGCGCGGAAAAAAAGAACGGGGAAACGGAGGGGCCGTAGGCCTGCATCCGAATCTCGCCGAAATGGTGCTCCCGGGAGAAGTATTTCTCCGCGAGAAAGGCCGCGCCGGAAATCGCGGCCGCCCCGGCAACGACGAGCAGGAGGAATCCCGCCGCCAATACACGGAATGTGCGGTGAAAAATCGTCATCGCCCTTGGCAGGCACGCGGTGCCCGGCGAATTCCCGCCGGAACATGGTGTGACGCCGCGATGCCCCCGCAAAAATACTTTGTCGCCGACGAAACCGGCCGGGAGGGCGCGAAACCGGATTAATGCTAGTTTACGCCGCCCCGGGGGGTCTTAGCCCGCCGGGATCAAGGACATGGAAGACAAGGAAGCTTCGCCTATGAAAAAGAGTTTCGTGCTGATCGCAATCCTCGCCGTCCTCGCCGCCGTCTCCGCCTGCGGAAACAGCAGCGAGAAGGGCCGTACGCTTGCCCGCATCGACGGAGTCGCGTTTACCGAAGGGGACCTGGACCTTCGCCTGTCCGTCAACGACGACGCGCGTCGCGAGGAAATCCTGCGCGACACGGCGGCGCGCAAGCGGGAGTTCGAGAACATCCTGCGGGGCCGGCTCTACGCCCTCGCCGGGCGCAACTCGGCCTATGGCAAGTCCGCGGTGCAGAAGCGTCGTCTGGCGATGGTCAACCAGCGCATCGTGACCCAGTACTACTTCGAGAACCATCTCCGGAACAACGGCGGCTTCACGCGCGCCGAGATCGAGGCTCGCTACAACGCGAACCCCGGTCGCTACTCCGATTCCGGCACCAAGGCCCTTCCCCTGGCCAAGGTGTATTCGAAGGTCGTGGACGACCTGATCATCAGCAAGGCGAACCTCGATTCCTTCTACCAGGCCAATCTGGCCTCCTACCGTGAGCCGGCCTGGGTCGAGGCCTCCGTGATCCGCACCGCCGACAGCGCCAAGGCGCTGATCGCCCTCAAGGCGCTCAAGGGCGGCATGAAGTTCTCAGACGCCGCCGCCAAGTACTCCGTCCACGCTTCCAAGTCGAACGGCGGAAAAGTCGGCCGCGTCATCGCCGGCGAGGACAGCCCCGACTTCGGCCCCGGCGTTTCCCTCGACGATGTCTTCTTCAACGAGAAGACGCGCGTGGCGCCCGGAGCCTATTCCAATGTCTTCTCCTGGAACAACGGCTTCGTCATCGCCGGCGTCGACGCCTACCATCCGCCGCGCACGCCCGCCCTCGAGGAGGTTCGTGCCCGCGTCAAGGAGGACTACGTCCGCTCCAGGCGTGAGTCCGACATGACCCCCGTGATCGAGGCCCTCAAGGCGCAGCACAATGTGCGGCTGATACCCCTCGAGCGGGAGCCCTCCGACAAGGAAGTGCAGGCCTACTACGCGGCGCACATCGACGAGTACACGAGCCCCGAAACCTTCGAGCTTTACCACGTCGAGGCGAAGGACTCCGCCTCCCTGGCGAAGGCCCTGGCCGGTGTCTCGACCCTCGACCAGTTCAAGGCGCTGGCCGCCAAGGCCTCCGACAACAACCTCACGCAGGCGCAGGGCGGGCTTCTCGGCTGGGTCAAGCGCGACTTCGTGCTCCCTTACGGCGTGGGCATGATGCCCTCCCTCTTCCCCCTCCTCGACGAGACTTCGAGCGGGAAGATCGGGGAAGTCCTGCAGAACCCCGCCACCCAGAAGTGGCATGCCTTCTGGCTTTCGGGCAAGGCGGCCGCCAAGCCCAAGTCCCTGGATCGCGTCCACGACGTCGTCGTGCGCGATCTCAAGGCCAACTTCATCGCCTCCGTCAAGCCGACCGACACCCTCGCCGTGATCGGCACCGGAAACAAGGCCCTGCGCGAGGAGGACGTGCTCTTCCTGCGCCAGGAGATCCCGGAGAACATGCAGGAGCGCTACACGCGCGAGAGCCTCGTGAACTACCTGCTCGTCTGGCAGGTCGCGGCCGATGAAGCCATGTCGCGCGGGCTGGACAAGGAGCGCCAACTGCGCGCCATGCTCCTGCAGAGCGAGGACTCGTATTGGGCGAGCATCTACCGCGACTCCATCCTGCCCGCCACGTGGGAACAGTCCCCCGCCGCGCTGGAGAAGACCTTCAAGGCCAACCTTTCGCTCTTCGTGCGCGACTCCTCGGCCTCCCGCAAGCTGAAGGACTACACGCACGACGTGGCCGCGCTGATGATGCTCACTCCGCAGGACTTCGACCTCGAGTATCGCACCTTCCCCGAGCGCTACATGCGCGACACCGTCGCCGTCCCGTTCGCCGAGGCGCGCCCCGCGATCTTCGACGCGCTCAAGCAGGCCGCCTACGTCCGGCTTGAGAACGCCATCCTCGAGACGCTGAAGAAACGCTTCAAGGTCACCATCGAGGATCCGGCCCTGAAGGAGCCTTCGCTGGAGCCCACCGCGGTGACCTACAAGAAGGCGCAGGACCTGCACTACGACCGCAAGGTCGACGTGGCCACGGCCCTGTACGAAAAGCTGCGCGAGCGCTATCCGCAGCGCGCCGGCCTGCAGGACTCCGTGAGCTTCGGCCTGGCCCAGATCTACCTGGAGCAGGAGCGTTTCGCGCAGGCCCTGGCCGAGTACCGCCGGGTCCACTACCTGTACCCGAACAGCCCCAAC
>DATAHJ010000004.1:0-3107 GCA_036263275.1 Fibrobacteria bacterium
GTGATCCCGCGGACTAGCGTGGAATTGCCGTTGCTCAATGGATAAAAGGTACTCTGGGGATAACAGGCTGATCTCCCCCAAGCGTTCACAGCGACGGGGAGGTTTGGCACCTCGATGTCGGCTCGTCGCATCCTGGGGCTGCAGAAGGTCCCAAGGGTTTGGCTGTTCGCCAATTAAAGCGGCACGCGAGCTGGGTTCAGAACGTCGTGAGACAGTTCGGTCCCTATCCGATGTGGGCGTTGGAAATTTGAAGGAATCTGACTCTAGTACGAGAGGACCGAGTCGGACGAACCACTGGTGTATCCGTTGTTCCGCCAGGGGCAGCGCGGAGTAGCCAAGTTCGGAGCGGATAAACGCTGAAAGCATCTAAGCGTGAAACCCATCCTGAGAATAGATTTCCCGTGGGGTATATCCCCCCAAAAGACCCGTGGTAGACTACCACGTTGATAGGTCGCAGATGCAAGCCCCGCGAGGGGTGCAGTCGAGCGATACTAATAGGTCGTGAGGCTTCCTTCTTCTCCTTCGTGCTTCCGGTGCCGCCGGCACCAGCAACAGGAGCTGATGAGAAGCCCTTCAGTGATCTCGAATAAAAACAGGTGAAGGCAGGGTAAAACCCCCGGCCGAAGCCCGGTGCTTGAATCGCACAAAACGAATATGGTTCGACAACAAATTTCCTTGGTGCTTATTGCAAGAGGGTCCACCCGTTCCCATCCCGAACACGGAAGTTAAGCCTCTTCGCGCCCATGGTACTGCGGGCATTTTCCGCGGGAGAGTCGGTCCGCGCCAAGGTCTCTTTCTAAAAGCCCCGCCAGGAAACACCCGGCGGGGCTTTTTCGTTTCAGGGAGGGGAATCTATCCGTCGGCGGCGAAGGCGCGCACGGCTTCGATGACGGCGGCCGCCTCTTCATCGCGCAGCTCGGGATACATGGGCAACGACAGCGACTCACGCGACGCCCGTTCGGTTTCTGGCAGCGAAGAAGCCCCTGTCACTCCTACGTACGCGGCCTGCTTGTGAAGGGGCGTTTCGTAATGGGCGCGCGTCTCGACGCCGTGTGCGGCGAGGAAATCCCGCAAGGCATCGCGGCGGCCGGAACGCACAGTATACAGGTGAAACACGTGCGCGTCACCGACGCGCTCGAAGGGCAGGCTCACCCCTACCCCATCGAGCCCGGCTCGGTAGGTTCCCGCGAGCCGCGCGCGCGCCGAGTTGTCGGCATCGAGATGCGGCAGCTTGACCCGCAGTACGGCGGCCTGCACGGCATCCAGCCGGGAGTTGACGCCCTTCGAAATACTGAGGCGCCCATTGTCCCACCCGTATTGCCGAAGTCGCCGGGCCTTGTCCGCAAGTGCCGCATCGCGAGCCACGAGAATACCGGCATCGCCGAGCGCGCCCAGGTTCTTGGTGGGATAGCAGCTGAAGCAGCCGAAGTCGCCGAAGGTGCCCACCCTGCGCCCCTTGTACCGCGCCCCATGGGCCTGGGCACAGTCCTCCACGACACGAAGGCCGTGGCGCGAGGCGAGCGCGAGCAGCGGATCGAGATCCGCGGCGGCGCCGTAAAGATGCACCGGTATGAGGGCGCGGGTGCGCGATGTCACCGCCGCCGCCGCCGCCTCGGGATCCAGCGTGCAGGAGACGGGATCGATGTCCGCGAAGACCGGGGTCGCGCCGGCGAGCTCTATGGCGGCGACGGTGCCGACGGCGGTGAAGGCCGTCGTGATCACTTCGTCGCCAGGACCGACGCCCAGCGCGCGCAGGGCAAGATGCAGGGCGTCCGTGCCGCTGGCAACCCCAAGGGCGTGCGGCGTCCCGAGCCAAGCCGCGAACTCCTCCTCGAAGGCTTCCACCTCGTGGCCGAGGATATACGCGCCGCTCCGCAGGACGCGAAGGACCGCCTCGTCGATTTCCCGACGATACGAAAGGTATTGGGCTTGAGGGTTCGCGCAGGGGATCATGGCCGGAAACCGGGGCATAAGATAGACCGCGAATGGATGCCTCTCACGAAATATCCGTCGCCGGGGACTCTTCCCGCCCCGTTATCATTTTCGCGCTTTTCCCCCCATACTCCCATTTTTGGGCCGCGATTTTCTCTTTTTAAACATTCCGGCTAAATTTCCGGGCTCACCTCCTGTCCGAAAAGGCCTCATGGCAGCATCCCGCAACATCGCCGTCGTCGGTCTGGGCTACGTCGGCCTTCCCATTGCCGTGCACTTCGGAAAAAAGGGTCCCGTCGCGGGCTTCGACATCAACGCAGGCCGCGTCGAGGAACTCAGGAAGGGCTTCGACCGCAATCGCGACCTGGGGCCGAAAGAATTCGAGGGGATCCAGACACGGTTCACCTCCGATCCGGCCGACTTGCGGAAGGCCGACTTCCTGATCGTCGCCGTCCCCACTCCCGTCGACGGAGCCAACCGCCCCGACTTCACGCCCCTGCGCAAGGCCTCCGCCACCGTGGGACAGAACCTTTCGAAGGGCGCCATCGTGGTGTTCGAAAGCACCGTGTATCCGGGCGCGACCGAGGAGATCTGCGTGCCCATCCTCGAGCGCGAGTCGGGGCTGAAGTGCGGAACCGACTTCAAGGTGGGCTACTCCCCCGAGCGCATCAACCCCGGCGATACCGAGCACACGTTCACGAAGATCACCAAGGTGGTCTCGGGCATGGACGCCGAAACGCTGGAGACAATCGCCGCGGTGTATTCCAGCGTAGTCACAGCTGGCGTCTACAAGGCGGCCTCGATCAAGGTCGCCGAAGCCGCCAAGGTGATCGAGAACACCCAGCGCGACGTGAACATCGCCCTCGTCAACGAGCTCTCCCTCATCTTCCAGCGCATCGGCATCGACACGCAGGACGTGCTCGCGGCCGCCGGAACAAAATGGAACTTCCTGCGCTTCCAGCCCGGCTTTGTGGGCGGCCATTGCTTCGGCGTGGATCCCTATTACCTCACGCACAAGGCGGAGGAACTCGGCTATCACCCGCAGGTGATCCTGTCCGGGCGCCGCATCAACGACGGAGTCGGCCAGCGCGTGGCGCGCGAATGCCTGCGCCGCATGATGCGCAACGGGTCTGCTTCCAAGCTCGTGACGATACTTGGACTGACTTTCAAGGAGA
>DATAHJ010000005.1:0-8118 GCA_036263275.1 Fibrobacteria bacterium
GAGAAGTGCGAAATGAGAAATGAACCGCGAAAGCAAGGCGAGAGTCCTTGTTCTCATTTCTCATTTCGCATTTCCCGTTCAGTGCTTCTCCCCCGGCGACCAGTACGTGACGCCTTCCGGGGCCTTGAGGATCTGGTCGACGAGCAGGTTCAGGTCGTCCTCGCGGCGCACGAAGTCGATGTGGTTGGTGTTGACGATGAGCAGGGGCGAGGCGTCGTAGTAGTGGAAGAAGCCGTTGTACGCCTGGTTCAGCGACTCGATGTACTCCTCGTCCATGTTGCGCTCGTAGTCGCGGTCGCGGCGGCGGATGCGCTCCATGAGCACCGAGGTGTCGGCCTGCAGGTACACCACGTAGTCGGGGCGAGGAATCTGTCGTTCCATCAGCGCGGACAAGTGCTGATAGAGGCCCATTTCGTTCTCGTCGAGGTTTTGCGTGGCGAAGATCCGGTCCTTGGCGAACATGTAGTCGCTCACCACCTGCGGCCGGAACAGGTCCTGCTGCTGGAAGTAATCCTGGATCTGCCGAAAGCGCGAGAGCAGGAAGAAGATCTGCGTCTGGAAGGCGAAGCGGCTGCGGTCGCGGTAGAAGTCCGCGAGGAAGGGATTGTTCTCGAACTCCTCGTACAGCGTCTGCGCGCCGAGGCGCTCGCCGAGGAGGCGCACCAAGGTGGTCTTGCCCGCGCCGATCACGCCCTCCACGGCCACATAACGGAGCCTGTCGGGCAAGGTCGCCGAAGGCCCCTGCGGCATGAGGCGGTACTCGCTTGCGCCGGCGTCCCCTTGCGCCTCGCGGCAGCGCTGCAGCATGCGCGTCACGCTCTCGCGGAAGCCCGGCAGCACGGCCTCGGGATCGATCTCGGCCAGCGGCACCAGCACGAACTGCCGTTCCGCGAGCCCAGGGTGGGGCAGGATCAGGTCCCCCTCGTTGAGGGCCACTCCCTCGTACGCGAGGATGTCGATGTCGATCTCGCGCGGTTCCCACCGCCCGCGCGGGATGCGCCCGAGGCGCACCTCGGTCTCCTTGCAGAACTCCAGGAGCTGGCGGGGGTTCAGCGCGGTGCTCAGGCGGATGCACAGGTTGAGATACGGGTCTTGGGGGCCCGGGCCCACGGGCTCCGTCTCGTAGATCTTGGAAACCCGGAAGGTCGCGCCCGCGATTCCCCGCAGGCTTTCGAGGGCTCGCCGCAGGTGGGCCGGCCGGTCCCCGATGTTGCTGCCGAGGGCCAGCCAGGCCGTCTTCTCGTTCGCTGCCATTTCGACGAGAAATTAGAAAAGGGGGAGGGGGTGTTCTCCGTGGGCCATTCTTCGTCGTTGGGAGTTGGTGGTTGGTGGCAAACGCCCAAGGGCGCCACCAACCATCAACGGCGAAGGAATGCCGACAACGGTTTCCTTGCCACCAACGGCGAAGGACGGCCTCAATCGCTTCTCCGCCCCCTTGCCCGTTCCCTTCCGGGCGTTTATACTGAGGATGCGCTTTCGGCGGTGTCTTTCCGTCCGGTGGCGCTTCCCCAACCCCGATTCATTTTCGTTCCCGTGGTTTCCGGCCCGTGCCGGATCCCCGTTCAAGGAGCCTCCCGTGGCCGGACGTCCCCGCAGCACGAAGAAAAAGGCCGAAACCCCCGCCCCGGAGGAAGTCGTCGCGACCGAGCCCGAGCCGGCCGTCGAGGCTTCTTCCGAGGCCTCCGTTGAAAATGAAAGCCAGGAGCAGTCCTCCGGGACGACGCTGCAGGACGCGAAGGGCCGCTGGCTCGAGCTTAAGCGCATGGGCATGAAGGAGCTGGTGGGCCGCGCGCTCGAGCTCAACATCGCCGAGCCGCGCATCCTCCGCAAGCAGGCGCTGATGTTCGCGATTCTCGAGAAGGAGCAGGGCGGCGGCGACATCTACGCCGAGGGCGTGCTCGAGGTGATGGACGAGGGCTACGGCTTCCTGCGCTCGCCCGACCACTCTTATGTCGCCGGCCCCGACGATGTCTACGTCTCCTCGACGCAGATCAAGCGCTTCGGGCTCCACACCGGCGACACGCTCACCGGCATGGTGCGCGCGCCCAAGGAGAACGAGAAGTACTTCGCGCTGCTGCGCATCGTGAAGGCCAACGGCGACCCGGTGGAAAAAGTCAAGGAGCGCGTGACTTTCGACAACCTTACGCCGCTGCATCCCGAGGTCGCCTTCAACATGGAGTACGACCCGGCCGAGATCAGCACGCGCGTGATGAACCTCTTCACGCCCGTGGGCCGCGGCCAGCGCGGCCTCATCGTGGCCCCGCCGCGCGCCGGCAAGACCATCCTGCTGCAGAGCATCGCGAACGCGATCGTGAAGAACCATCCCGACGTGAAGCTGATGGTCCTCCTCATCGACGAGCGTCCCGAGGAAGTCACCGACATGCGGCGGAACGTGAACGCCGAGGTGTACAGCTCCACCTTCGACGAGCCGCCCGAGCGCCACATCCAGGTCTCCGGCATGGTGATCGAGAAGGCGCGCCGCCTCGTGGAGCACGGGCAGCACGTCGTCATCCTGCTCGACTCCATCACGCGCCTCGCCCGCGCGCACAACGTGGTCATCCCGCACTCGGGCAAGATCCTCTCCGGCGGCGTGGACGCGATGGCGCTGCAGAAGCCCAAGCGCTTCTTCGGCTCGGCGCGCAACATCGACGGCGGCGGCTCGCTCACGATCATCGCCACGGCGCTGATCGAGACCGGCAGCCGCATGGACGAGGTGATCTTCGAGGAGTTCAAGGGCACGGGCAACATGGAGCTCATCCTGGACCGCAAGATCGCCGAGAAGCGCATCTGGCCGGCCATCGACGTGTTCAAGTCCGGCACCCGCAAGGAAGAACTCCTGATGAACCCCGACGACCTGCGCCGCGTGTGGGTCCTGCGCCGCTACCTGCAGGACCTTTCGCCCGTGGAGATCATGGAGTTCCTGTCGGAGAAGCTGAAGGCGACGAAGTCGAACCGGGAATTTTTGGATTCGATGAACGGGTAGCGAAGCCTCCCCGGCCTGCGCCTGGGGGAGGGATTGCCGGGAGATGCGCCCCCCTGTGAGGGCTTCCGGGGTTAATTTTCCGGCATGAACATCACCCTCGGTTTCATCGGCTATGGCAATATGGGGCGAGCGGTCGCCCAGGGGCTTTTGGGCACCGGCCTGCTCGTGCCTTCCCGGCTTCTCGTGCACGATCCTGCGGCCACGCCGCCGGCAGGCGCGCACGTGGCGGGGTCGGCGGAAGAGGTGCTGCGCGAGGCCGACGTCATCCTTCTCGCGGTGAAGCCGCAGGTATTCGCCGAAGCCGGCGCCGCTTGGGCGGAGCTCGCCGCGGGCCTTTCCGGCAAGATCGTCATCAGCGTGATGGCGGGGATCCGGACGGACCGGCTGCGCGCGGCGTTTCCGGGCTTCACCGTGATCCGCGTGATGCCGAACCTCGGCCTCTCGGTCGGGCAAGGCGCGACCGCGATCGCGATGGACGGGGTCCCCGCGGATTCCCTGGACCTTGCCGAGGTGATCTTCCGGTCCAGCGGCACGATCGTCCGCGTTACTGAAGACCGGATGGACGCCGTAACGGCCGTCTCGGGATCCGGCCCCATGTACCTGTTCGAGTTCGTCGGGGCGATGACGGAGGCGGGCGTGAAGGCCGGGCTCGCGCGCGAGACGGCCTACGCCCTCGCCGTGCAGACCACGAAGGGGTCCCTGAAGCTCCTCGAGACGTCGACCGATACGCCCGAGGCCTGGACGAAACGCGTGTGCTCGCCCGGAGGCACCACGTTGGCGGCGCTCGGCGTACTGCAGAGGGAAGGCTTCCACGGCATCCTCGAGCGCGCCGTGGCCGCCGCGAAGAAGCGATCCGAAGAGCTTTCAGCCTGACGCCTTTTCGGGGACATGAAAACAAAAAAGCCCGGGTTTCCCCGGGCTTTTTTGTTGCGGCTTGCGGCCGGACTTAGAACGTCACGACCTTGCTGTAGGCATCGCCTCCGGAGCGCACCTCGATCGCATACACCGCCTGGTTGGAGGCGGGGGCGGCGATCTCCGTGGAACGGATGCCGGCGTCGATGTTCGCCTTGCGGAATACCTCGCGCCCCTTCAGGTCACGCACGGTGATCTGATAGGGCTTGGTCATGTTGTCCACGTTCACGCGGAGGAGCCCTGCGCCGTGGGCGAACCACACGTTGCCTTCGATCCCGGAGGAGGCCCTTCCGGTGGCCGGCTTGATGGCCGTGGTCGAGTTCCAGTTGCGCGTCGAGATCCAGTTCTGCGCGTAGTCGGCTTCCTTGGTGTAAAGCGTGTCGCCGCCCTTCGACTTGATGGCGTTGGCGAACAGGAAGCGCGTGTGCCAGTGCGTGACGCTGTCGCCACGGCGGCCCTGGTTGATGCGCATGATGCCCGAGACGACGACATGGATGCGCATGCTGTCGTCGGAGACCGACACGCCCGTCACGCTGCGGGTCGTGAAGTTGGCGGCGCCGGTGTAGCCCGAGCCGGTGAGGCCGGGGACGAAGCCCAGGCCGTAGGCCGATTGCCGGGCCCAGCTGCGCTGGCCCACGTTGAAGCTGCCGGTGGCAACGGTCGAGGGATCGACCTTCTGCGACAGGATGAGCTCATAACCGTCGCTGAGCGAGCGGATCTTCATGATCTCGAACTGGTTCGGGTTGGCCTTGGGCTTGAAGACATAGATCAGGGCCGAGGCCGCGCCGCTGCCCCAGTTGCCGGCGCCGCGTCCGTAGCCGGCATAGATGGTGCCGTCAGGGCCTTGGGTGATGCGGTTCATGCCGCTGTTGCCGCTGCCCAGGGTGGTGTTGCCGGAGATGCGACCGGGATTGAAGTAGAACACCGCGCCCTGCATGTTCTCGGCGCCGGTGGTATCGTTCAGCGTGTCGAGCGCCACGCGATAGAGGCCGTAGCTGTTGATGTCGCCGACCATGATCTGGCCCGCGTAGGTGCCCTGCGTCAGCCAGTAGGGCTGCGCGATGCCCACCCAGCCGTTGTGGCCGCTCTGGTCGTAGCGGTTGATGGCGATGGGGGGGACGTAGTCCGCCTGGCCGCGGTCATACCAGGCCTGCGCCCAGTTCGGGGTGTAGCCTCCGTCCTGGCGGTAGCCGCCGAACTGCTTCTTGGGCGCATCCACCCGGTAGCGGGTGAGCGTGCACATCGGCAGCCAGGAACCCTGGTGGTCCGTGACGAAGATGCTGCCGTTCGGGCCGAGGGCGGTGCCGTCGGGCGAGCGAAGGCCGCCCGCGAAGCGGTTCACGTTGCTGTCCAGCGATGTCGTGGTCGAGTCCCACGTGAGCACGGAGCTGGCGAAGAAGGAAGAGGCGTTCAGGTTCGCGGTGCCGTTGCTGTTGCCGGTCGCGCCGCCGTAGGATGCGTAGAACTTGCCCTGATAATAGACGGGCGTCATGACGTAGTGGTGGGCCTGCGAGTTGGAGCTGTTGCAGGTGAGGCCGCTGCAGGTGCCCTTGTTGAAGGCGAAGTTGTAGGGCGCCTGGTCGCCGCCGTACATGGAAGCCAGCGGCATGCCGAAGCGGGGCGTGCGGTTGGTGCTGGTGTCGGCGGGCGCCGGGTTGTTGTTTGGAATCACGTACACGGAATCCATGTCGCTCACCCAGATCTTGTCGTTCACCACCCGGATACCGCCGGGCTGCTTGAAGTTGGTGGCGATGGTCTGGACGGTGGCGGCGCCGCTGCCCGGGTTCGTGATGATCGAAACCTTCGCCTTCGCGCGGGGAGCGGGCTTTTGGTCGTGGCCGAGATAGTCATTGGTGAGCAGCACCATGCGGCCGTCGGAGAGCCAGTCGAAGCCGTAGACGGTCGTGCAGCCGACGGCCTCGCCGGTGCAGCTTCCGATCGCGATGGGATTCCAGGTCGTCATGTCGTACGTGCCGCTGACGGAGCTGGGCGGAACAGGATGCTGGGCCAAGGCCGCGCCGGCCAGCAGAGTGAAAGCAGCGACGGATGCAAGATTTGAAAGTCTCAACGGAACCTCCCGCTCTCGTCCCCCGGCATGTCTTCATGGAAGAGGCAAATGAGCTGTAGAAATCTACCCCGAAAGCCGATTTTTCGCATAGGAAATCCACCTAGTACCGGTATAAAAATGGTCATGTAGTCTGAAATCAAACCAAATTCGAACGATGGAAAAACGGGAAATAACGGGGGGAGAAGGTCTCCGAGAACCGACCGACCATGAATTCAGGGGTTTTGGAGAGGGGTCGAAAAGCTTTGCAAGCAAAGGACTTTTCGGCAACCGTTGTGTCAGAATGCCACTACGCGGATATCAGCGTCTTTTCCCGCCCGCACCTCGAGGGTATAAGTCGCCGGTCCCCCTCCGGGCATGGGGATTTCGGTGGACCGGCAGTCGGCGGGAATGGAGGCCTTCCGAAAGACTTCCCGTCCGGACAGGTCGTGCAACGTGATCCGGTAGGGCTGGGTCATGTTGTCCACGTTCACGCGAAGGGAGCCCGCGCCGCGTGCCACCCAGACATTGTTGCCCAGCATTCCCGGCCTTGCGACCGGACGAACGGATGTCACGAGGCTGCCGGCATCCCACGCGCGCGTCGAGATCCAGTTCTGCGCGTAGTCGGCTTCCGTGGTGTAGATCGTGGTGCCCGTGCTCGACTTGAGGTTGGTGCTGAACAGGAAGCGCGTGTGCCAGTGCGTGACGCTGTCGCCGCGGCGGCCCTGGTTGATGCGCTGGATCCCCGAGACCACCAGGCGGATGCGCGTGCTGTCGTTCGAGACCGACACGGCCGTGACGGTCCGGTTGGTGAAGTTCGCCGCGCCGGTGCTGGTCCCGCCCGTGTTGTCCGGGCTGAATCCCAGGCCGTAGGCGGATTGCCGCACCCAGTTGCGCTGCCCCACCGTGAAGTTTCCGGTGATCACCGTGGACGGTTTCACCTTCTGCGACATGTAGAGCTCGTATCCGTCGCTGAGGGAGCGGATCTTCATCACCTCGAACTGGTCGGACGAGGCGGCGGGCTTGAAGACGTAGATGAGGTTGGGCGCGGGGCCGCTGGCCCAGTTGCCCGCCGCGCGCCCGCCTCCGGCGTAGATGGTGCCGTCGGAGCCCTGCGTGAAGCGGTTGATGCCCGACTTTCCCGTTCCCAACGTGTTGCTGGAGCTGCCCGGCGTGAAATAGAACACGGCGCCCTGCACGTTCGAGGCGCCCGTGGTGTCGTTCAGGGTGTCCAGCGCCACGCGCCAGATGCCGTAGCTGTTGATGTCGCCCACGAGCAGCTGTCCCGCGTAGGGGCCCTGCGAGAGATAGTAGGGCGCGGCAATGCCCACCCATCCGTTGTGGCTGGTCTGGTCGTAGCGGTTGATGGCGACGGGCGGCACGTAGTCGGCGTCGCCGCGGTCATACCATGCCTGCGCCCAGTTGGCCGTGTAGCCCCCGTCCTGCCGGTAGCCGCCGAACTGCATTCGCGGCGACGAAGCCTTGTACCGCGTGAGCGTGCACATCGGCAGCCAGGAGCCTTGGTGGTCGGTGACGAAGATGGTGCCGCCCGGGCCGAGGGCGGTGCCGTTGGGAGAGCGAAGGCCTCCGGCCGCGCGGTTCAATGTCGAGTCGAGGGTGATCGTCGTCGAGTCCCACGACAGGAGCGCCCCGGCGAAATAGGAGGAGGCCTTCAGTGAGGCCACGCCGCTGCTGTTGAACGTGGCGCCGCCGTAGCTGGCGTAGAACTTGCCCTGATAGTATACGGGCGTGAAGATGTAATGGTGCCACTGGGAATTCGTGGTCGTGCAGGTCAGGCCGCTGCACGAACTGCTGGGGAAAGCGAAGTTCATGGGCGACAGGTCGCCGTTGTACATGTTGGACAAGGGCGCCCCGAACCGGCGCGTGCGATTGGTGGCGGTGTCCACCGGGATGGGACTGTTGGTCGGGATCGTGTAGACCGAATCCATGTCGGTCACCCAGATCTTGTCGTTCACCACGGCGAGGCCCGTGGGCTGCTTGAAGTTCGTGGCGATGGTGGTGGTCGTGAGGGGGCCGTCGGGGTATCCCGAGACGAGGCTCACCTTGCTGCGCGCGCGCGCGGCCGACTTGGGGCCGTGGCCCACGCGGTCCGTGGTGAGGAGGACCATGCGCCCGTCCGAAAGCCAATCCATCCCGTTGACCGTGGTGCACCCGTCCC
>DATAHJ010000006.1:0-3899 GCA_036263275.1 Fibrobacteria bacterium
TCCTTCTACACCTTCGTGACCACCACCGATGCCGACGGGCCCACGGGCAACTACAGGGTCCGCGTCAAGGCGGGTCCGGCGGTCTTCGAGGAAAAGCTCAAGGTGGAAACCGTCGTGCCGAACCGGATCAAGATCCGCGCCGACGTCAATCCGAAACCGCTGACGCGCGGGACGCCGCTTCGCGGCACCCTCGAGGCCAACTGGCTGAGCGGCCCCATTGCCAAGGGTCTTGATGCCGACATGGAATTGACCCTGACCTCCGTGAAGCCGGACTTCAAGGTGTTCACGGACTACGAGTTCTCCGACCCTTCCCGCGTGTTCGATCCCGAGACGCAGATCCTTTTTTCGGGCAAGCTCGATGGAAACGGCAAGGCGTCGTTCAGCAAGACGATCGATGTCACGGGAACCGCGCCGGGATTCCTGCGCGCCTCCTTCCGTTCGCGCGTGCGAGAGGTCAGCGGCGCGGCGAGCATCGACCGCTTCGCCGAGAACTTCCACGCCTACTCGGCGTATGTCGGGCTCCGGTTGCCGCAGGGCGACCAGGCACGCGGCATGCTGTTGACCGACACCACGCATCGCGTGCGCCTCGCGGCGCTGACGCCCACGGGACAACGGGTGCCTCGTCGCACGGTCGAGGTTCAGTTGTACAAGCTGGATTGGCGCTGGTGGTGGGAGAAGGACGATCGCGAGGCGACCTCGCTTGTCGACGAGTCGCGCAACGCGCTGCAGCGCGATACCGTCACCTTGACGAACGGCGAGGGAACCTGGGGCCTGATGGTTCACTACCCCGAATGGGGGCGGTACCTGCTGCGGGTCTGCGACCTCGACGGCGGGGCCACGGCGCATTGCGCCGGTCGCATCTTCTATATGGATTGGCCCGGCTGGGCCGGACGCGCGCGCTCCGAAGGCGCGGGCGGCGGCGCGGCGATCCTGCCGTTCACGAGCGACAAGACCCAATACAACGTCGGCCAGCCCGTGCGGCTCACCTTGCCCAGCCCGGAAGGCGGTCGGGCGCTGATCAGCATCGAGAAGGGCGACCGGATCCTCAAGCGTTACTGGATCGACCTCAAGGAGAAGCAGACCGTCCATGAGTTCATCGCGACGGCGGACATGGCTCCCAACGTCTACGTGCATGTGACGCTGTTGCAGCCGTACGCGCGCGCGGTGAACGACAGGCCGATTCGTCTTTACAACGTGCTGCCCATCCGGGTGGAGAATCCGGCCACGCACCTGTCGCCGCGCTTGGGCGTCGCGCCGTCCGTGTTCCGACCGGGCGAGAAGGCGACCATCACGGTTTCCGAGGCGCAAGGTCGTCCCATGGACTACGTCGTCGCGGTCGTGGACGAAGGGCTCCTCGACCTGACCCGCTTCAAGACCCCCGATCCGTGGGAGCGTTTTTACGCGCGCGAGGCGTTGGGCGTGAAGACCTGGGACATGTTCGACTACGTCGCCGGTTCACAGGGCGGAAACTTCGAGCGCGTGCTCGCGATCGGCGGTGACGAGGGCGTTCGCGTCGTCGACGGCGCGCGCGGGAACCGTTTCCCGCCGATGGTGCGCTTCTTCGGGCCCTTCTCGCTGGAGAAAGGACGCGAGGGCCGTCACGAATTCACCGTGCCGCAGTATGTCGGGTCGGTGCGTGTGATGGTCGTGGCGGGGCGCGACGGCGCCTATGGGCGCGCCGAGAAGGCCGTGCCGGTGCGCAAGCCGCTCATGGTGCTGGGAGCCCTGCCGCGCGCGCTGGCGCCCGGGGAATCCGTCGAGTTGCCCGTCTCGGTGTTCGCCACCGAGCCTTCCGTCAAGGAGGCCAACGTCGAGGTGTCGATCTCGGGCCCGCTCCAGCTCGCCGGAGGCGGTTCGGCCAAGGTTTCCTTCACGGAGCCTTCCGACAAGCTCGTGTCGTTTCCGCTGAAGACCCGCGACGCCGTGGGTTGGGCGCACACCACGATTCGCGCGCGCAGCGGCGACCAGGTCGCCGAGCAGACGATGGACATCGAGGTCCGGAACCCCAATGAAAGGGTCGTCGACGTGCTCGACACCGTGTTGGAGGCCGGCGCGTCGTGGGTGCTTCCGTTCCGCTTCACGGGCGTGTCCGGAACCAACCGCGCGACGCTGGAGTTCTCGCGCATTCCGCCGCTCAACCTTTCGCGGCGCCTGAACTACCTCATCCAGTATCCCCATGGCTGCGCCGAACAAACGACCTCGGCCGCGTTCCCCCAGCTTTACCTCGAAGGCCTCACGACGCTGACCTCCGGGCAGAAGACGGATGTCGAGCGCAATGTGAAGGCCGCGATCCAGAAATTGCGTGGATTCCAGGCGCCGAGCGGCGGATTCATGCTCTGGCCGGACGGCGGGGTCGAGCAGCCGTGGGTCAGCAACTATGTCGGGCATTTCCTGGTCGAGGCCGAAAAGAAAGGCTTCGCCGTGGAGGGGATGCTCGAGCCGTGGCGCAAGTACCAGCGCGGCGCGGCGCTGGACTGGCGCGAAAGCTCCCGCTATGGCGACCAGCTGACCCAAGCCTACCGCCTGTATACGCTGGCGCTTGCGGGCTATCCCGAACAGGGAGCGATGAACCGGATGCGGGAAATTCGCGAGCTCGCGCTTCCCGCGCGCTGGCAACTCGGCGCGGCCTACCAGGCGGCCGGCCAGTCGGAAATCGCCGCGACCTTGGTGCAGGGGCGTCCGGCCTTCAAGCCGTATTCCGAACAGGACGGTACGTTCGGCAGCGACCTTCGCGATCGCGCGATGATGCTCGACGTGCTGGTATCGCTCGATCGCAAGGCCGAGGCCGCCGGCCTCTTCAAGGAGATCAGCGCCTCCCTGGCTCGTCCCTACGAATGGAGCACCCAGTCCACGGCCTATGCCTTGATGGCGGCGGGTCGTTACGCGGGTGCTTCGCTGCAGCGCGGCGTGCCGTCGGCCTATGCCTTCTCCTTCAACGGCGGACCGGTCGAAAGCGACAAGCTGGAGGCGCCGCTGCTGAGGCGCTCGCTCAAGATCGACGCCTGGGACAACACGCTCAAGTTCTGGAATAAGGGCGGCGAGCCCATCTACGCCAGCGTGCTGGTGGAAGGTCAGCCTGCGCTCGGCGAAGAGACGGCCGCGGCGCGCGGCATCGCGCTCGGTGTCCGCTTCACGGACCTCAAGGGCAAGCCGATCGATCCCTCGACGCTCGAGCAGGGAACCGATTTCTTCGCCGAGTATTCCGTGCGGCAGCCCGGTGGAATGCCTTACAAGCAGTTGGCGCTGACCACGGTGTTCGCCTCGGGTTGGGAGATTCGCAACACGCGTCTGGATCCCGTCGAGGGCATGGCGGCGGAAGGTTCCTTCACCCATCAGGATTTCCGCGATGACCGGGTGTACACCTATTTCAACCTGGGCGCGGGCGAAGAGAAGGTGTTCCGGTTCCTGTTGAACGCCTCTTATCTCGGCACCTACCATCTCCCCCAGGCCGTCGTGAAGGTGATGTACGACCCGGGCCTCTCGGCGCGCGCGGGAGGACGTGAGGTCAAGGTGGTGCCGGGCAAGGCCCTGGCGCGCTAGGCATGCGCGCGCCTTCGTCCTGGGCCGCCGGACTCCGTTCCGCGTGGCCTCGCCTTGTCCGTTTCGCGTCCCGCAAACGGACAAGGCATTGGCTCGCGATGATCGCCGTCCTCGCGATCGCGCTCTGGGCAACGCGGCCCGGAACGCTTTTTCACGATCCCTCCTCGGCGGCGATCTTCGCGCGCGACGGCAGGCTGCTCGGCGCCAAGATCGCCGCCGACGGCCAGTGGCGATTTCCCGAAGGGCCCGTCGGTTCGAAACGCTTCGCCTTGGCGGTGCAAGCCTACGAGGATCGCCGCTTTCGGCGGCATCCAGGGGTCGACCCCTTTGCGGTCTTCCGCGCTCTCCGGGATAACCTG
>DATAHJ010000007.1:0-1797 GCA_036263275.1 Fibrobacteria bacterium
CCCTGCCGCTTCCGTTGTTGTTCCAGCCCCGCATGTCGATTCCGCAGGAACGCGGGCGAAGGACGGCCCCCGCTCCGGACCCCCCGATTCCGCGTCTTCGGCCAAAGTCTCCCCCGACACCTCCAAGGCCCCGCCTTCGGATACGTCGGCCTCGAAGGAAAAGCGGAAGGACAAGAAGCCGAAGAAGACGCCTTTCCTCACCGACAGCGCGCAATACATCGGCCCCGACGGCGAGTTCATCCGCAAGCCGTACAAGCCGAAATGGAGCTTCGACGCGGTGAACGCGGCGATCGGCGTGGACAACTACTACGGCGCGGGCGGCCTCGCCTATCTCACGCTCAGCGACCTGATGGGCGACCAGCGCATCTCCTTCGCGTTGTCGATCAACGGCTCGATCGAGAACACCAACGGATACGTGGAGTATGCCTATCTGCCATACCGGACGGATTTCACCGCCATGGCCTTCCAAGAGTCGCAGAACTCGGCGTACCTGTCGTTCAACCGCGACGGGTCGAACGGCGTGTTCGTCAACGACGCCACCGACAAGCGCTACGGGCTCGGCCTGGGCATGCGTTATCCGTTCTCGCCCTTCACGCGCGTGGAGGGCGGGCTGTTCGCGCGCTTCACGGAGCGGACGACGGTCCGTGACGTTTACGACTCGACGCTGAGCTACGACAGCACTTACACGGAGCATACGCGCGTGGACGCCCTCCTTCCTTCCGTGGCCTGGGTGCATGACAACGCGCAGTGGGGCATCGTGGGGCCGGTGGCGGGTCGCCGCCTGATGGCGGGCGTCCAGTACCTGCCGCCGATCTTCCAGGATTCGATGTCGTACGTGAAGGCGGAGGCCGACGCGCGCTTCTACAAGGAGATCCGCAAGCGCTACACCTTCGCGCTGCGCGTGGCGGGCGGTTTTTCCGAGGCGGTTAGCGGCTATGCGAACCCGCATCGCTATTACGTGGGCGGCGAGTCGTACACCTTCAACGCGCACGCCAACTACGATCATCTTCCCGACAACCTCGCGCAGTTCTATTTCTCCGACCTCGACTTTCCGCTGCGGGGTTACGACGTCTTCGACTTCCGGGGCACGCGCAAGTTCCTCACCAACGCCGAGTTCCGCTTTCCCTTCGTGAACGAGCTGACATTCGGCTGGCCGGTGCCCTTCAGCATCACGGATGTGATGGGCAATCTCTTCGCCGATTACGGCGGCGCCTGGTCCACTGGGAACCCCTTCGAGCAGTTGGGATTGGGCCTCGGATACGGTTGGCGCCTGAATTTGGGCGTATTCGTCCTGAAATACTCCCGCGCGTGGCCGACCGCCGGGCCCGTGGGCGCCCGCTCGGGACCGAGGTCCTATTGGTCGCTGGGATCGGAATTCTAGATTAGCCGCCCCATCCCCGGCCGCTGACCTTGTCGAAGCGTCGGGATGGAGAGGGGAAAAGGGCCCGCATGAAGCTCACCGACCGACTCACGGAGTCCTGCGTCATCGTGGACAGCCCCGAGGTTTCGTGGCGCGCGATCGTGGCCGGGATGGTGGACCGCCTCTGCGAGGTGCACGGGCTGAAGGACAACGCCCGCATCCTCGAGGCGGTGGTGGAGCGCGAGTCCAAGATGTCCACGGGAATCGGCTGCGGGCTCGCGATCCCGCACGCCAAGGTGGACTTCCTCGACGAGATGCTGGTCGCCGCGTGTTCCGTGAAGCGAGGCCTCGACTGCGACGCCATCGACAAACAGCCCGTCTATCTCCTCTTCCTCATCGTCTCCCCCGAGGCCACGGTGGGTCCCCATATCCGGGCG
>DATAHJ010000008.1:0-7272 GCA_036263275.1 Fibrobacteria bacterium
ACCGTCGACATCGTGGGCCGCATCCAGAACGAACTGGGCATCGAGGCCATGGCGCACCTCACCTGCGTGGGCCATTCGCGCGACGAACTTCGTGCCATCCTCGGACAACTATGGGATGCCGGCATCCGCCACGTCCTGGCCCTGCGCGGCGACCCGCCCAAAGGCGACGCGGCTTTCAAGCCCCACCCGGACGGCTTCGCCCACGCCAGCGATCTCATCGCCTTCATCAAGAAGGACTTCGCCTTCACCGTGGGCTGCGCCTTTTATCCGGACAAGCACCTTGAGGCCGCCTCGCTGGAGGCCGACATGGCCGCCCTCAAGCTCAAGCAGGACAACGGGGCCGACTTCGCCGTGAGCCAGCTGTTCTTCGACAACGCGAACTTCTTCCGCTTCCGGGAGAAGGCTTTGGCCATGGGCATCACGCTGCCCCTGGTCGCCGGCATCATGCCCGTGCTCGACCTCAAGCAACTCCCCCGCTTCGAGGAGCTCTCGGGCTGCATGATTCCGCGGGACCTCGCGCCATTCCTCGACGACGAGAGCAATGGAGCCGACGTGCAAGCTCGCGGCGTCGAATACGCCGTGCGCCAGTGCGACGAGCTCCTGCGCGGCGGCGTGGCCGGCCTGCACCTCTACTGCCTGAACAAGCACGCCTCCGTGGTCGCGATCACCGACAAGCTGCGCGCGCTCGGGCACTTCCAATCCGTGGCCGCTTCGGCCACGGCCTGAGGCCGATGCCTTTCCGCCTTCCGGCACGTTGGGACGGGCTGGAGAGCGCGCCCAATCCCCTTTCCGAAGCGTTGGCGCGTCGGCGCGAAGCGGGGCTTCCCCTGCTCGACCTGACGGGCTCGAATCCCACGACAGCGGGAATTCCGCTGCCTGCCGACTGGCCGAAGCTGCTCGCCGACCCGGCCGGGCGGGTGTACGCGCCTGAATCCAAAGGCTTGCGCGTTGCGCGCGAGGCCATTGCGCGATATTACGGCGAGCGTGACGACGGAGAGAACGCGGTGGATCCGGAGGACCTCTTCCTCACCGCGGGAACCTCCGAAGGCTACGCCCACCTCTTCCGGCTGCTATGCGAGCCGGGCGACGAAGTCCTGGTTCCTCGTCCCTCCTACCCCCTTCTCGACACGCTGGCCGACCTCGCGGGCATCGAATTGCGCGGCTATGCGCTTGTTCCGGCGGAGGAAGGCGCTTGGCATATCGACTTCGAGACGCTTGAAGCCGCGCGCACGGAACGAACGCGCGCCATCGCCGTCGTGAGCCCCAACAATCCGACGGGAAATGTTTTGTCGGTGGATGATTCGGCGGCGCTGCTGGGCTTCGCAGAACGCCACGGCCTCGCCCTGGTCGTCGACGAGGTCTTCGCGGATTATGTGTCCGAAGGAAACGACGCCGGCGCTTCCGACCTTCCTCGCCGCCTCGTCTCGCAACAGGTTCCCGTCTTCACGCTGAACGGCCTCTCGAAGCTCGTCGGCCTGCCCCAGCTCAAGCTGGCGTGGATCCACGCGGCGGGAAGCGCCGATATCCTGGCCAAAGCCCGCGAAGCCTTGGAATGGATGTGCGACGCGCATCTTTCCGTGACAACCGCCTCGCAGTTGGCGGCGCCGGAGCTGCTGCAGCGGCGCCGGGAGTTCCAGGATCCCATCCGCGCGCGGCTGGGGGAGAACCTGAAGTTCTTGCGCGAATTCACCGAGGAAAATTCCGGGCTGAAGCCCGCGCTGCATCCCTTATGGCCCCAGGGCGGCTGGTGCATGCCGCTTCGTTGCCCCGGAATCCATGACGACGAACGGATCGCGATCCGGCTGGTCGAAGAGTCCGGCGTGCTGACGCAGCCGGGATACTTCTACGACTTCGAGGACGAAGAGACGGTTGTCGTGAGCCTGCTCACGCCGCCCAATATTTTCCGCGAAGGCATCGCGCGCATCGCCGCGAAGCTCTCCTGAGCGCGGTTCAACCGAGAGAATCAGCCGAACAAATCCGTTTGAAAGCCGGGAGTTTGGGGGGTTTTCTTCGGTGTCCCGGGATTGTCCGGCTTCCTTCGCGGGCCCGGTTCCGCCGCGGCAGGCCGCGCGGGATTCTCCGGGGGCATGCGCATGTTGCCTGCCTCGCGCCGGTCGATGCCGTTCTTGCGCACGTGCAGGCGGAACAGGTCGGCGATCACGTCCGCCATCTTGCCGGAACCCTTCATGCGGTCGCCGAAGCCCGTGTGTTTCAGGTTGCCGCCATGCGTCTCGCGCATGTGGTGCTCCACCTTGCCCGCCCGCTCCGGGAAGTCGCGCCTCAGCCGCGAGAGGAACACCGGTTCGACCGCGCCAGGCAATCGGAGAAGCGTGTAGAACGCGAAGGAGACCCCCGCCTCCCCCGCCCTCCTCAAAACCTTCGGAATGTCGGAATCGTTCCAGCCGGGAATGAGCGGGCTCACCGAAATGCCGGTGCGCACGCCCGCGGCGGCGAGTTTTTCCAGCACGCGAAAGCGCGCCTCGGGCGGCGGCGCGAAGGGCTCCATCCCCCGCGCATCCTCGGCATTCCAGAACGGGATCGACACGCACACCGTCGCCCCCGCCTCGCGCGAGAGCGCGGCAAGAACATCGAGATCGCGCGTGACGAGCAGCGACTTCGTGATGAGGCCGACGGGTGTCTGATGACCCAGGCAGACCTCGAGGCAGCGGCGCGTGATCTTGAGCGCGGCTTCCGCGGGTTGGTAGCAATCCGTAATGCCCGAGAGCGCGATCGCCTCGCCGCGCCACGAAGGCTTCGAGAGTTCCTTCTCGAGCAATTCCGGGGCGTTGACCTTCGCGACGATCTGCGTGTCGAAGTCCGTGCCGGCGCTAAGGCCGAGATATTCATGATAGGGCCGCGCGTAGCAGTAGGAGCAGGCGTGCGCGCAGCCGCGATAGGGATTCACCGACCAGCGGAACGGGATGTCGGGGCTGTCGTTGCGGGTCAGGATGCTCTTGGAGACTTCCTTGTGGACCCGCATCGCCTGCGGGCGCTCCACGCCCTCGTCGTACTCCACCTCGATCGACTCGAAGCGGGCATTGTGCGGGTTCTCCGACTGCCGGTTGTAAAATCCGGGCGACATGGCGAAAAGGGTATTCTCGCGGCCGTGTAACCGGCTAGTGCACAACGCCTCGGCGATTGAACGATTTACGGTTTTTTGCCCGGAAACTTCTGGTACAGATAATCCAGGTCGCAGGCGTCGCCCGGCATCCAGTGCGCGTCCTGGTCCCACCACTTCACGTTGCAGCCGATGGCGTCGGTTTGCGGTTCACGGGCGGCGCGGCCCGCGAGCATGTCCTCGATCGCGTCGCGCAGTTCGTTCGTCTCCGCCTTGGAAGCGTCGCGAGGCGAGTTGTCCATGCGGCCGGAGTACGCGAGCTTGTCGTCCTTGCCGAACAGGAAGTAGTGCGGCGTGCGCTGCGCCCCGTACGCCCGGGCCGTGAACTGCTCCACGTCGTCGAGCGAAAGCCAGCGGAAGCCCATCTCCTTCATGCGCTCGAGCACGAGCGGGAACGCATCGGTGGGATGACCCTTCGTCTCGTTCGAATGGATCGCGACCATGGAAATTCCCTTGGCGGCGGCCTCTTCGTACAAGTCCTTCATTCGGGCCTCGCTGCCGACCACGTAGGGGCAGTGGTTGCAGGTGAAGAAGATCAGCGTGCCGCTGCTGCCGCGAACGGAGGCGAAGTCGTGGCGCTTGCCGTCGCTGCCGGGCAGCGAAAAATCGGGAGCGGTGGAACCAGTTGGGAGGGTGAACATGGGGAACTCCGGAGTCAATGAATTGAAATGATGAATGATGAAATGATGAATGATGCGGAAGAAAGGGTGAACTGCCCGAATCATTCCATCAATTCATCATTCCATCTTTTTCTACCGCACCCCCACAAGTCCCCGAATCTTCTCCAGGAACGGCACCGCCACGCCGCGCGCCTTGTCTTTGCCGTTCGCCAGCACAGCATCCAGGTGGCCGGGATCGGCAATCAGGCGGTTGTACTCGGCGCGCGGAGCCTTGAGCTTTTCGTTCAAGGTCTCGAAGAACATCTTCTTCGCCTGCCCCCAGCCCATGCCGCCCGCCTCATAGGTCGCGCGCACGGACGTCTCCCCCGCTTCGTCCAAGAGCAGCCGATGCAGGGCGAAGACATGGCTTTCGTCGGGATTCTTCGGCTCCTCGGGAGCCTGCGAGTTGGTGACGATCTGGTTGATGCGCTTGAGGAGCGGTTTCTCGTCGAGAAATAGCGGGATGGTGTTGTCGTAACTCTTGCTCATCTTGCGGCCATCCAAGCCGGTGATGACCTTCACCGCGTCGGAGATGCGGGGCTCGGGCAGGCGGAACACGTCCTCGCCGTAGTTCGCGTTGAAGCGCTGCGCGATGTCGCGCGCGAACTCGACGTGCTGCTTCTGGTCCGCGCCCACGGGCACAACGTCCGCGTTGAACATCAGGATGTCGGCCGACATCAGCACCGGGTAGCCGAACAGGCCCATGCCGATGTCCGCATCCTCGTCGCGGCCCGCGGCCACGTTCTTCGCCACCGCGTCCTTGTACGCATGGGCCCTGTTCATAAAGCCCTTGGGGGTGAAGCAGGCGAGGATCCAGGAGAGCTCGAAGATCTCGGGAACGTCGGATTGGCGGTAGAACACCGAGCGCTCGGGGTCGAGCCCGAAGGCGAGGTAGGCCGCGGCGATGGAGCGCGTGTGCCGGCGCAGGTCGTCGCCCGCGTGCACCGTGGTGAGGGCGTGATAGTCCGCGATGAAATAGAAGGTCTCGAAGTCGCGCGCGAGCCCCAGCGCGGGCTCGATGGCCCCCAGCCAGTTGCCGAGATGCGGTTCTCCGGTGGGCTTGACGCCCGTCAGCGCGCGCTGCGCCATGCGGTTTCCTTTCGAAGTCGGGAAAGAAAGGTAGTAGGTGGTGGGTAGTGGAATGCCCCCCCACTCCCTACTACCCACCACCCCCTTTAGCTACCTTCCCGGCCTTGCTGTCCCGATTCATCTCCCGCATCTTCAAGCCTTCGCTGCCGCCCGTGCGCTACCCCTCCGAGTGGGTGGATACCCCTGCGGGCCTCGCCAAGGTCATCCGCGCGGTCAACGCCTCCAGGATCGTTTACTTCGATCTCGAAGCCGACAGCATGCATCATTACCATGCGAAAATCTGCCTCATGCAGATCCTCGCGAAGGGCACGTGCTGGCTGGTGGACCCGCTGGCGGTCGACACCGATCCCCTGCTGGATGCGCTCGCGGCCAAGCCGCTGATCGGCCACGGCCTCGACTACGACCTGCGCATGCTGAAGCGGAAGGGTTTTCGCCCCGTCTCGATTTTCGACACCATGCTGGCGGCGCAACTCCTCGGCCGCTCGGCCTTCGGACTGGCCGCGCTCATCCGCGACCACTTCGGCGTCGACATTCCCAAGGAAGGCCAAAAGGCCGACTGGTCGCGCCGCCCCTTGGCGCAAGACCTGATCGACTACGCGGCGCAGGACACCTACTACCTCCCCGCGCTGCATCTTTTGCTGACGCAGGAACTGCAGTCGAAGGGCCGCCTCGACTGGCACCGCGAAAGCTGCGAAGCGCTGGTGCGCGCGACGCAACGTCCCAAGGAAGACAATCGCGAGGATGCCTGGCGCATCACGGGCTCCAGCAAAATGCACCCGCGTCAGCTCGCGGTGCTGAAGGCGATGTGGGACGTGCGCGAGCGCGCCGCCAGCGACCGCGACCTGCCGTCGTTCAAGGTGCTTCCCTCCGACCTGCTCCTGCGCTTCGCCGAATGCGTGCCCGCCGAGGGCCTGCCCGAAGAGCGGCCCCGACTGCCCTCGCGGCTCGCGCCGCAACTCCGCGACCATCTTCTGGACGCCTTCGAGGATGCGCTTGAGTCCTACCCCGACGAATGGCCCGCTCCACCCGCGCCTCCGCGTCGGCCTCCCAAGGCGCCGCATCCCGAGCTGGTCAACGACATGCGTGAGATCCGCGACGGCATCGCCGCGAAGCTCGGTCTCGACCCGTCGCTCCTGGCTCCCAAGGCCGTGATGATGGCCGCGGCCATCGAGGGCCTCTCCTCGGCCGAGAACGTGCGCGAGGCCACGCAGTGGATGCGCTGGCAGGAGGGCTTGCTGCTGGAGCCTTGGATGAAGGCCGCAAGCAAATATCGGAAAAAGCGCTGATTTCCGCGATTCGCTGAAAAGATCGGGGAAATTCTCCCCCACCCGAAAATAATTCTGGGATAAATTGGATGGAAATCGTGACCCTGTCCGGTATTCGGAGTGGGTTTCGTGTCCGGAGAATCCCATGAATCCCACGTTCGCCCGCACACCGGCCTGGATCATTGTCTGGCTGGCCTTGTCGGTTTCGATGCTTCAGGCCCAGACGAGCTGGGATATCCTTTCTCCCGGCGGAAACGTGCGCGGCACGATCCAGTTGGCCGATCTTTCCTCGCAAGTGGGGTATCCTTCGGGGGCGAGGCTGTACTACGGTGTCGCGGTTTCGGGCCCTTCGTTCGTGGAAGCCACCCCTCCCGCCCCGCTCGGCATCACGCGTCAGGACCAAGCCTTCGTGGACGGCCTCGTCTTCGACTCGATCTCGGCGATCGTGACGGTCGACGAGACGTACGGCATGGTCACGGGCAAGCGCCGCGTGATCCGCAACAACGCGACCGAACGGTCGCTGCACTTTCACAACGCAAGCGGCGCGCGCCTCACGGTGGTGGCCAGGGCGTACGACGACGGGTTCGCCTTCCGGTACGTGTTCCCGGAGACCAATTCCTCCACGTTCACGGTCACGGGAGAGGCCACGGGATTCCGCGTTCCCGCAAGCAGCACCGGCTGGATGATGCCGCACCAGGCGCCCGCGCAATTCGCACCGGGCTACGAGGACACCTATCGCCAGGTCACCTCCGGCGCAAACTCCCCCAACGCCGACGGATGGAGCCTGCCCGCGACGTTCAAGACCCCCGGCGGCGTCTACGTGATGATCGGCGAGACGGAAGTGACGCCGAACTATGCGGGCACCCGCCTGCAACAGTCGTCCACCAACTCCGTATATCGGATTCGACTGCCCAACGCAGCGGAAGGAAACAGCACCGGATCCGTGAACCCCGTGTGGACCTTGCCTTGGGAAATGCCCTGGCGCTTCGTGATCGCAGGGACGAGCGCCGGGACCATCCTCGAGTCGAACATGCCCACCAACCTTGCCAGCCCGTCGAAGGTGGCCGACGTCTCGTGGATCCGCCCCGGCCGCTCGTCCTGGTCGTGGTACTCCGCCGAAGCCAGTCCCCGCACTTACTCG
>DATAHJ010000009.1:0-3456 GCA_036263275.1 Fibrobacteria bacterium
CTTTTTTGGCAAAAAAAGAGCGGCCCACTTTCGTGAGCCGCCCTCTTGTTCTCCAACCCTCCGCCCCCTAATCCCCCCACTGGGGGACTCGGGGGGCTTCGGTGTTAAACCAACGCTTCGACCTCGAAGCTCAAATCGCCAGCGCTGAGATCATCACCCTTCCCGACGTGGATCTTCTTCACCACGCCCGAAACCGGCGATTTGATCACGTTCAGCATCTTCATCGCCTCCGTGACCATCAGCTTCTGGCCCTCGGCAACTTCCTCGCCCACGCGGACGACGAGCTCCACCACCTTGCCCGCCATCGGCGCGCCCACGTGGCCCGGGTTCGCCGGATCGATCTTCTCGCGCTGCTTCGTCTTCACGCCCGACGACATGTCGTGCACGAACCCGTTGCGGCGGCGGCCGTTCAGCTCGTAGAAGATCACGCGGGTGCCGTCCGTTTGCAGCTCGCCCACGGCAAGCAGCTTCACGATCAGGGTCTTGCCCTCCTCGATGTTGAAGGCGGTCTCCTTCCCGGGCTCAAGGCCGTAGAAGAAAGTCGGGGTGTCCAGCACCGAGACGTCGCCGAACACGCGGTGGAAGGCCACGTATTCCTCGAACACCTTCGGGTACAGCGCGTAGGAGAGCAGCTCCTCCTCGGAGAACTCCCGGCCGTAGCGCGTCTTCAAAAGCTTCTCCGCGGCGGCGAAGTCGAAATCTTCCAGCAGCTTGCCGGGGCGCACCGTGATCGGCTCCTCGTCGCCCAGGATCGCCTTCACGAGGGCGGGCGGCCAGCCGCCCGGGGGCTGGCCCATCAGGCCCTTGATCAGCTGCACGAACGACTCGGGGTAGGCCAGGTCCGCGCCCTTTTCGAGCACGTCCGCCGCCGTGAAGTTGTTCTGCACCATGAAGAGGGCCATGTCGCCCACGGCCTTGGAGGACGGCGTCACCTTGATGATGTCGCCGCACATGTCGTTCACTTCGCGATACTTCCGCTTGATCTCTTCCCAACGGGGGCCGAGGCCCAGCGAGAAGGCCTGCGCGCGCAGGTTGGAGTACTGGCCGCCGGGCATCTCGTGCAGGTAGACGTCCGCCGTGCCGGCCTTGAGGCCGCACTCGAAGGGCGCGTAAGGCTCGCGGGCGAGCTCCCAATAATCGGCCAGCTTCTGCAGGTCCAGCGCCTCGATGCCCGTGTCGCGGGCCGTGCCTTCAAGGGCGGTCACCACGGCATTCATGGAGGGCTGCGAGGTCATGCCCGACATCGAGCTCAGCGCCGCGTCGGCCACGTCCACGCCCGCGCGGGCGGCTTCCAGCAAGGCCGCAACTTGATTTCCCGAAGTGTCGTGCGTGTGGAGGTGGATGGGAATCTGCAGCGTGTTCTTCAGTTCCGTGACAAGGATGCGCGCGGCCTCGGGCTTGAGCAGGCCGGCCATGTCCTTGATCGCCAGGATGTGCGCGCCCGACTTCTCGAGCTCCTTCGCCAGCTTCACGTAGTACTTCAGCGTGTACTTCGTGCGGCTCGAATCGGTGATGTCGCCCGTGTAGCAGATCGCCGCCTCGGCGATCTTGCCCGTCTGGGCCACCGCGTCGATGCAGGGCTTCATGGCCTCGACCCAGTTCAGCGAGTCGAAGATGCGGAAGATGTCGATGCCGTTCTTCGCGGCCGCGTCGATGAAGCGGTTCACCACGTTGTCGGGATAGTTCGTGTAGCCCACCGCATTGCCCGAGCGCAGCAGCATCTGGAGCAGTTGGCCCGGCATGGCCTTGCGCATCACGCGCAGGCGCTCCCACGGATCCTCGTGCAGGAAGCGCATGGCCGTATCGAAGGTCGCGCCGCCCCACATCTCCTGCGAATACAGGCCGTGGGCGAGGTGCGCGGTGGCGTGCGCCGCGCGGAACATGTCGTGCGAGCGCATGCGCGTCGCGAACAGGCTCTGGTGCGCGTCGCGCAAGGTCGTGTCGGTCAGCAGCAGGCGCTTCTGGTCGAGCGTCCACTTCGCGAGGCCCTCGGCGCCCTTCTCGCGGAACACCTTGTAAGCGGGAGACTCGGGCGCCTTGCCACGGGGAACCGTGGGCACGGGCGGGGCGTCCTGACGCACCGCCTTGAACCCCTTGGGGATCTCCGGGAAGCCGTTGACGGCCACCTGGCCCAGGTAGGACAGCAGCTTGTTGGCGCGGTCCTGGCGGGGCTTGAAGTCGAAGAGCTCGGGATGGTTCTCGATGAACCCGGTGTCGCACTTGCCCTCGAGGAAGACCGGATGGCGCAGCACGTTCTCGAGGAAGGGGATGTTGGTCTTCACGCCGCGGATGCGGAACTCGCGGATGGCGCGCAGCGTCTTGCGCGCGGCCTGGTCGAAGTCGAGCGACCAGCCGATCACCTTGATGAGCAGCGAATCGTAGTGCGGCGAGATCACCGCGCCGTCGAACCCGTTGCCCGCGTCAAGGCGGATGCCGAAGCCCTCGCCCGCGCGGAAGGCCGTGACCTTGCCGAAGTCGGGGGCGAAGTTGTTGGAGGGGTCCTCCGCCGTGATGCGCAGCTGGATCGCGTGGCCGCTGACCTGGATGTCCTTCTGCGAGGCGATGCGGATGGCGTCGCTGTCGAGGCGATGGCCCTCCGCCACGCGGATTTGGCATTGCACGAGATCGCGGCCCGTGATCTCCTCGGTGATCGTGTGCTCCACCTGGATGCGGGGGTTCACCTCGATGAAGTAATGGTTGCCCTTCTTGTCGACGAGGAACTCCACCGTGCCCGCGTTCACGTAGCCCACCGCGTCGGCGATGGCGAGCGCGTCCTTGTAGAGCGCGGCCTTCTGCTTGTCGCTGAGGTTGCGGGCGGGGGCGAGCTCCACCACCTTCTGGTGGCGGCGCTGGATCGAGCAGTCGCGCTCGAAGAGGTGCACGCGGTTGCCGTGCTTGTCGCCCAGGATCTGGATCTCGATGTGGCGCGGCCCCTCGAGGTAGCGCTCGATGAAGATCTTCGGGTTGCCGAAGGCCGCCTGCGCCTCGTCGCGCGAGCGCGAGATGGCCGTCACGAGCTCGTCGCGGTTGCGCACGATGCTCATGCCGCGGCCGCCGCCGCCCAATGCGGCCTTGATGATCAGCGGGTATCCGACTTCCTTGGCGAACAGCAGCGCTTCCTGCTCGGTCTCGATCGGCTCGCGCGTGCCGGGGATCACGGGCACCTTGGCCTTCTCGGCGATGGCGCGCGCAGTGACCTTGTCGCCCAGCGCGTCGATCACGGTCGACGGCGGGCCGATGAACACGATGCCGGCCTTCTCGCAGGCGCGCGCGAAGTCCGCGTTCTCGCTCAGGAAGCCGTAGCCGGGGTGGATCGCGTCCACGCCCTTCTCGAGCGCGAGCTCGATGATCTCGTCGATGGCGAGGTAGGCGGCCACGGGGGCCTTGCCCACGCCGATCGGATACGCCTCGTCGGCCTTGTACCGATGCAGGTTGAGGCGGTCCTCGTTGGAGTAG
>DATAHJ010000010.1:0-4885 GCA_036263275.1 Fibrobacteria bacterium
CATTGCATCGGTCCCGCCCAGCCCGCGGCCAGCTACCTGGATCATGCCCGCATCCTCGAGGCCGCCAAGGCTTCAGGGGCTCAAGCCATCCATCCCGGCTACGGCTTCCTGAGCGAGAACGCCGGCTTCGCGGAGGCCTGCGAGCAGGCCGGCCTGGCCTTCATCGGGCCCACGCCCGCGCAGATGCGCGCCTTCGGCCTCAAGCACAAGGCCCGCGAATTGGCCGTGCTCCACGGCGTGCCGCTTACCCCCGGCAGCCACCTGCTCGCCGATGCGGCGGAGGCGCTGTCGGAAGCGGCGCGCATCGGCTATCCCGTCATGCTCAAGAGCACGGCGGGCGGCGGCGGTATCGGCATGCGGCTGTGCCGCGATGCCGGAGAGCTCGCCACCGCATGGGACAGCGTCACGCGCCTTGCCGCCGCGAACTTCAAGGACGCGGGCGCCTATGTGGAGCGCTATGTCGAACGGGGCCGCCACGTGGAGGTGCAGGTCGCGGGCGACGGCACCGGCGCCGTAATCGCCGTGGGCGACCGTGACTGCTCGGCACAGCGCCGCCACCAGAAGGTGATCGAGGAGGCGCCCGCTCCCGGCCTGTCCGATGCGGTGCGCCGCGAGCTGCATGCCTGCGCCGTGCGCCTGTGCGCCAGCGTGAATTACCGCTCCGTCGGCACCGTCGAGTTCCTTTACGACGAAGTCCGGCAAGCCTTTTATTTCCTCGAGGTCAACACGCGCCTGCAGGTGGAGCACGGCGTGACGGAGGAAGTCGCGGGCATCGACCTCGTCGAATGGATGATTCGCATCTCCCGTGGCGAGGTGCTGGCCTCCGTGGCCGGTGACCTGAATTCTTGGCCGCGCGACCCTTCGGGATGCGCCATGCAGGCGCGCGTCTATGCGGAGAATGCGCTGCTCGACTTTCGCCCGGCGACGGGAACGCTATCACGCGCGGACTTTCCGGCCGCCGGCCTCGCGCGCGTGGAAACCTGGGTGGCGCGCGGGACGGAGGTTACGCCGCATTATGATCCCATGCTCGCGAAGGTCATCGCGCGCGGAACCGACCGCGAGGCCGCGCGCACAGCGCTGCTCCGTGCCCTTGAGGTGATCCATCTCGAGGGTGTCGTCACCAACGTCGGGTACCTCCGCGCCGTGGCCGCGTCGAATGAGTTCGCGCATGGGGCGGTGGACACGGCCTTCCTGGGGCGCTTCACCTATGCGCCGCGCGCGCTGGAAGTCATCGAGGCCGGGCCGCACGCCACCGTGCAGGATTGGCCCGGTCGCGTCGGCTATTGGGAGGTGGGCGTGCCGCCCTCGGGTCCCATGGATGCGTTCTCCTTCCGCCTCGCCAACGCGCTTCTCGGCAATGCGGCCGACGCGGCCGGGATCGAGTTCACGCTCTCCGGCCCGACGATTCGCTTTCATGCCGACACGGTCGCATGCCTCGCGGGCGGCGACCTGCCCGCCACTCTCGACGGGAAAACCGTCGAACGCTGGAAGCCCTTCGCCGCGCGCGGGGGGCAAACCCTGAAGGTGGCCGCATGCCGCGGCGCGGGCCTGCGCGGCTACCTCTGCGTGCGCGGCGGTATCGGGGCGACGCCGTACCTCGGCAGCCGCGCGACCTTCGACCTCGGCCGTTTCGGCGGGCCGTACGGACGCACGCTGGCGCCGGGGGATATCCTGATGATCGGGGAGGCAGGGGCAATTCGTGAATTGCCCTTACAGGGAGCCCCCGGCCCCATTCCCGCGATGTCCCGTGAATGGGACATCGGTGTGCTCTACGGCCCGCACGGCGCGCCCGATTTCTTCGCTGAAGAGGACATCGAGACTTTGTTCTCCGCATCCTACACCGTGCATCACAACAGCAGCCGCACGGGCGTGCGGCTGGTCGGCCCCAAGCCCGCCTGGGCGCGCAAGGACGGCGGCGAGGCCGGCCTGCATCCGTCCAACATCCACGACAACGCCTATGCCGTGGGTGCGATCGACTTCACGGGCGACATGCCCATCCTGCTCGGGCCCGACGGGCCCAGCCTCGGGGGCTTCGTCTGTCCCGCCGTCACCGCGCAGGCGGAGCTCTGGAAGCTGGGGCAGTTGCGCCCCGGCGACAGCGTGCGTTTCGTGCGTTGGGATGCGGCACGCGCGGCGGCGGCGTTGGAAGAACAGGAGGCGGTGGTCGCCGCAGTTGCGGGGGGCGCGCCCTTGGGTAAGGGCGGACCATGGGTCGCCCAAGCAGCGGCCGTATCCGCACCCGCGGTGCTGCATCGCTTCGACGCCACGGCTTATCATCCCGGCCTGTGCCTCCGCCGCCAGGGCGACGCCAGCCTGCTCGTAGAGTATGGGGCGCTCGAACTGGACCTGAAACTGCGCGCCCGGGTCCAGGCCCTCTACGAAGCCTTGAACGCAAGGCGGCCCCCCGGCCTCCTCGATCTCACACCCGGCATCCGCTCGCTGCAGATTCACTTCGATCCGCGCCGCACGTCGATCATGCGCATCGCCGACGCCGTGATCGCCCTCGACGCGGAGCTTCCCTCCGCCGACGCAATGCGCTTTACTTCGCGCACCGTGCATCTGCCGTTGAGCTGGGACGACGAGGCCATCCACCGGGTCATCGAACGGTACGCGACCACGGTTCGCCCCGATGCCCCTTGGTGCCCGAGCAACATCGAGTTCATCCGCCGCATCAACGGGCTCTCCTCCATCGAGGACGTGAAGCGCATCGTTTTCGACGCGCGCTGGCTGGTGCTGGGCTTGGGCGACGTGTACCTCGGCGCGCCGGTCGCGACGCCGCTCGACCCGCGTCATCGGCTGGTGACCACGAAATACAATCCTGCGCGCACCTGGACGGTCGAGAACGTCGTGGGCATCGGCGGCGCCTATATGTGCGTGTATGGAATGGAGGGTCCGGGCGGGTATCAGCTCTTCGGGCGCACGTGCCAAGTTTGGAACACGCATCGCGTCACGCGCGAGTTCGAGGCGGAGAAGCCGTGGCTCCTGCGCTTCTTCGACCAGATCCGTTTTTATCCGGTGTCGCATGAGGAATTGACGGACTTCCGCGCCGATTTCCTTTCGGGCCGCGCGTCGCTGAAGATCGAGGAGAACGCGTTCGACCTCGGCGACTATGCCCGCTTCCTGGACACGAACGCAGAATCCATCGCGGCGTTCCGGACGACGCAGCGTGCGGCCTTCGCGGAGGAGCGCGCCCGCTGGGCCGCCGCCGGCTTCGATGCCACGCCCGTGGCGGAAGAATCTGCGCCGGAAGACGCCGCGATCCCCGAAGGTTGCGAGGGCGTGTCCGCCCCGCTCACGGGAAACCTTCTCCGCATCGAGGTCTCCGAGGGCGATCGCGTGGAAGCCGGGCAGGCGATCGCCGTCCTCGAGAGCATGAAGATGGAATTCCCTGCCGTCGCGCCGAGCTCCGGCACGGTGCGCGCAATCCGCTGCAAGCCCGGAGCGACCGCGCAGGCGGGACAAACCTTGGCCATCGTGGAGATCGCGACATGACGGGAGATTCGAATGCGGATGCGCGGAGCCTTGCAGAACTTCGCTCCCGCTACGACGCGGGAACATTGACGGTGCCCGAGCTTGCGGCCGGCGTGATCGCCGCGTCATCCGTGCCCGCGCACGCCGAGGCCTGGATCCACCGTGTTCCGGACGAAGAACTGCTCGCGGCGGCGCGCGCGCTCCAAGCGCTTCCCGAAGCGCGCCGGAAGGCGCTTGCCCTTTTCGGCGTGCCGTTTGCGGTCAAGGACAATATTGATGTCGCAGGCGTGCCGACCACGGCGGCCTGTCCCGGATTCGCGCGCATCCCGGTCGTATCGGCGCCCGCCGTGCAGCGGCTGCTCGATGCGGGCGCGCTCTTCGTGGGCAAGACCAACATGGACCAGTTC
The DNA here is from genome assembly GCA_036263275.1 of Fibrobacteria bacterium. Lineage (GTDB taxonomy): Bacteria > Fibrobacterota > Fibrobacteria > UBA11236 > UBA11236 > UBA11236. The sequence continues at coordinate 3,879 of DATAHJ010000010.1, forward strand.
GCCACCGGCCTCGTGGGCGTGCGAAGCCCCTACGGCGCGTGCAAGAATCCCTTCGACGCGCGCTACATCACGGGCGGATCGAGCTCAGGCTCGGCGCTTGCGGTGGCGACGGGCATGGTCTCGTTCGCCCTCGGCACCGACACCGCCGGCTCGGGCCGGGTGCCTGCGGCCTTCTGCAACCTCGTCGGCCTCAAGCCCACCAAGGGCCGCGTGAGCACCCGCGGCGTGGTGCCCGCTTGCCCGAGCCTCGATTGCGTCACGGTGTTCGCTACGGGCGCGGAGGATGCGTTCGCGGTGCTTCGCGTGCTCGAAGGCTTCGACGCCGCCGATCCGTGGTCACGGCACATTCCCTTGTCGGCCGCATCATCCGCGAACCTCAAGGCGGGAGGAAATTTCAGGTTCGGGGTACCCTTGCGCGGCCAGCTGGATTTTTCGGGGGACGTTGCCTACGAAGCGTTGTATGGCGAGGCCGTGGAGCGCCTTCAGGCGCACGGTGGCACCGCCACGCCTGTCGACATCGGCCCGCTGCTCGAATGCGCGCGGCTGCTGTATTCCGGGCCGTGGCTGGCCGAACGCGCGGAGGCCATCGCGGGTCGCGGCGGCTTCGGCGAGGAGCATCCCGAGGCGCTGCTCCCGCTATTGCGAACCATCCTCGAGCCGGCGAAGGCCATCACGGCCATGGACACCTTCCGGGGTTTCGGCGCGCTGCGGTCTTTGATTCGCGTCGCGGAATCTTTGTGGGAATCCATCGATTTCCTCCTGCTTCCGACGGCGCCGACGATTTTCACGCAGGCGGAAGTCGCCGCGGAGCCGCTCGCGCGCAATGCGGACCTCGGGCGCTTCACGAACTTCGTCAACTTGATGGACCTGTCGGCGCTTGCGCTTCCCGCGGGTTTCCGTCCGGATGGGTTGCCGTTCGGCGTCACGTTGATGGCTCCCGCCTTCCGGGAGGATGTGCTGGAACAGGCTGCCGCGGTATGGGAGGGGCGTGGCGGCGCAGGGGCCCG
>DATAHJ010000011.1:0-1875 GCA_036263275.1 Fibrobacteria bacterium
ATGCCCACGGCCGCCTCGTAGCCCGAGCCGTGCTCGGCCTGCGAGAGCAGGTCGGCGGCGACCCAATCCGGGTCCGCGGTCTCGTCGAACATCACCAGGATCTCGGAGGGGCCCGCGATCATGTCGATGTCGACCGTCCCGAACACTTCCTTCTTGGCCAGCGCGGCGTACACGTTGCCGGGGCCCGTGATCTTGTCGACGCGCGGGACGCCCGAAATACCGTAGGCCAGCATCGCCACCGCCTGCGCGCCGCCCGTCTTGTAAATCTCCGTCACGCCCAGCTCGCGCGCGGCGAAAGCCACGGAGGGCGGGAGGCCGTTCGGACAGGGCGACACCATCGCGATCTCGCGCACCCCCGCCACGCGCGCGGGCACGGCGTTCATGATCAGCGTCGAGGGATAAACGCCCGCGCCGCCGGGCACGTAGATGCCCACGCGGTCGAGAGGGCGGATGATCTGTCCCAGCACCTCGCCGCGCGCGCCCTTGAAGCTCCAGCTCGCCTCGCGCTGGCGCAGGTGGAACTTGCGCACGTTGGCGATGGCCTTGCGCACGGCGGCGCGCACGGGCTTGGGGCACTTGTCGGCCGCGCGGGCGATCTCCGCGGGCGAGGCCCGCAGGCTTCCCTTGAGGCCGTCGAAGCGGCGCGCGTAGTCGAGCACGGCCTTCTTGCCGTCCTTGCGCACGCGCGCGAGGATGTCCGACACCGTCTTCTGGATCTCAGGAGAAGGGCTGGGGTCACGACCCTGCAACCGGGACACTTCGGGGTGCTTCAGGTTTTTAAGCGAGACGATCTTCATGCGGAAATCCCGTAGCGTTCGCGGAGAACACCGAGGTGGTGGTTTTCATGCCCGACGAGGGCGCGGAACATCCAGGAGGGGCGGATGCGCAGGTTGTTGGCGGCGCCCTCGCGTTCCAATTCCTCCGGGCGCAGGATGCTTATCCACGCCGCAGTCGCCGCGGCCTCGGCCGCATAGGCCGCGGCAAGGTCGGAGAGCGGAATGTCATCGGCCGGCCATCCGAGGGCGTAGGCGTTCTCGTCGTAGCCGGGAAGCGGTTGCGTTTCCCCGCGCGCCACCACGACGGCGCGCGAGACGAAGACCCGCTGCGACACCAGCACATGGCCGACGAGTTGCGCCACCGTCCACTTCCCGGGCGCGTAGGCGTACGTGGCCTTGTCGGCGGGCAATGCCGCTACGGCGGCGGACGTGAACGTCAGGTGGGCGCGCACCACCGCCTGCCAGCCGCTTTCCGGGACCTCGTCCAGGTAGTTGGTCCAAGCGGGGATGCTCGTCGAGTTCGAGAGAGCCGACATGTGCGCCAAGGTAGCCATTTCGGCCATTTCACGCCGGTTTCTAGATTTGAGGGATGTCCGAACCTACTGCCGAATCCGGAAAAGACTCCGGAAAATGCGAGCATTTCCAGCCCGCCGATCTCGTCGCCCTGGCCGACCGTCACCTGCGTGACTCGGGCGTTCCCGAAGCCGAGTGGGAGGGCAAGCGTTTCCAGTGGGGCGGCCTCATCGACTCTCCCCCGTTCACGGGCCTCGTGCTGGGCTGCAAGCGCAAGGAAGGCGCGTGGGTGATCACGAAGATCGACAGGCGAAAGACTGGCGTGAGGAAAGAGGAATTAGGGTTTAGGGAAATGATGGAATGATGGAATGAGGAAATGATAACCGGCAATGCGGCTGGTTCTGGTACTCATCCCATCATCCCATCATTCCATCATTCCATCATTCCATCATTTCATCTTTCCATCATTAAAAAAGCCCCGTCCGGTTTCCCGGCGGGGCTTTTTGGTTGAGGCGTTGAAGCCTTAGTTCACCGAGATCAGCTCGACGTCGAAGATCAGCGTCGAGTTGGGGCCGATCTCCGGGCC
>DATAHJ010000012.1:0-1738 GCA_036263275.1 Fibrobacteria bacterium
GGCTCGACTTCAAGGCCGACAGCGCGCGCGCCTACAACCTGCTGGTCGTCAGCGACGACAGTTCCGGCTCGCTCGTCCGCAACCTCTCCTACGACCCCGCCGCGCGCAAGTTCACCTTCGACAGCGCGGTTTCCAAGCGCATCGCCGCGCGCATGAGCCCGCTCGTGCGCTACGAGGCCACCCTGGAGCGCGAAGGCTCCGAGTTGGTGCGCGTGGTCGCGCCGGGCACGCCCTACCAGGCGGTGGTGGTGGACAGCGTCTTCGTCCTGGTCGGCGTGCCCTCCGACGACAGCCTGACCCTGCACGTGCTCGGCGCCGACGGCCAGGAAAGGCCGTTGAAGAACGCGCCTGGTGGCGGAAGCGGAGGCGACAAGCCCCGTCACCGCATCGATTCCACCTCTCCTCCGATCAATCGCGGCCCGCCGCCGGAGCCCTCGGGCGAACTGCGCGTGAACGCCGGCCCCTCCCGGTCCGTCATCCTCGGCGCCGAATTCGTCCTGCTCGGCGGCGTGGAAGGCGCGCCGACGGACGACCCGCGACTCGCCGTGCTGTGGCGCCAGATCGCCGCCGACTCCGCCTCCCGGGCCGTGATCGAAACGCCCACCGCGACGCAGACGCGCGTCACCTTCCCGTGGCCGGGATTCTATTACTTCACGCTTTCCGCCGTGTTCGGAAATCATCGGGTGGAAGACACGGTGCTCATCAGCGTCCAGCCGCCGCCGCTGCCGGCGTTCACGGACCCCAACCCGCTCAATCCGTCATCGTTCGCGGCCTACACCGAGGGCCCGTCGTTCAAGATCAACTGGTACGCCTATCAACCCGACACGCTCGACCTGCAGCTCTCGCGCGACAGCGGCGCGACATGGGAAGGCCTTTCCGCGGGCGTCGTGTCCAACGGGCCCGTCTCGTTCCACTGGAACGCGACCGCCCCCGTTTCGGAGAACTGTTTCCTCAAGTTGAAGCGCACGTCCACCGGCAAGACGGTGGCCTACAGCACGCGCTTCGCGGTGCGGGCCGGCTCCCCGCCGCCCAAGCCGTCCGGGTCAGGGCACTGATCCGCGACGCCCGCGCGAGACGGGCGCCCCGAGTATTTCCTTCAGCACGAAGGCCTCGCGCAACTTGGCGGGGTCGCGCAAGTTCACGCGGGCGACCGGGGTGGACGTCGGCGTTTTCCGGGCGGGGGCCACTCCGGTGACCGGGCTTCGCCTGGGATCCTTCGCGGGAGAGGCGCTCCGCGCGGCTTCCGTCGCGGGGGTCGCGTAGGCCGCTTCCGCTTGGCGATTCTCCACGCTGCGACGCTCGGCGGCGCGGCGTTCGACCGAAGATTCCGGCATCGGTCGCGGCGCTTCACGACGCGCGACGATCACCGGCGCGGGCCTTTCCGAATTCGCAGGCGTCGCCGGACGCGTGGAATTATCGGAGTTCGCAGGACGCGGCCGGGATTCCGGCGACGCGGGCTTCGGGAGCTTGAGCCCGAGGTCGCGCGCGATCTGGTCGAGGATGTCGCGCCCGAGGCCGGGCACCCTCCCGACTTCATCCGTCCCATCCGTGTCCCCGGATGCACGCGGCACGGATGACGCATCCCTTTCCGCGCGGCCCTCGCGGCCCACCGCCTCGCGCGCCTTCCTGGCCGCGCGGCGCTTCACCAGCGCCGTGATGACGTTGAAGGCCACGATCAGCAGGATGAGATATTCAAAGCGCACGAAGATTCCCGATCAAGCCTTGGGGGGGTTCTGCG
>DATAHJ010000013.1:0-5608 GCA_036263275.1 Fibrobacteria bacterium
CTGCGGTCCGCAGCCCGAAGCAGCGGCGCAATCCGCGCGCCACGTTGTATTCTCCCCCACCCTCCCACGCCGTGAACGAACGAGCCGTGCGCACGCGCATGTCGCCCGGATCGAGGCGCAACATGACTTCGCCCAATGAAATCTGGTCGAAAAGGCACTGATCCTTGGGCTTAATCTTGAGGGGCATAGCGAACTCCTATCGATCGGGGGCGGTCGTGTACGGGCGCAGCACGCTGCGCCCTATGCGCCCCGAATGCTTCGAACGACCGCCACCGCCTCCGCGGCCAGCCGGGTGATTTCCTTCCAGTTCTTGTCGGCGATCAGCTTGGGCGCCACCATCCAGCTGCCGCCCACGGCCAGCACCGCAGGCAGTTGCAAGTAGGCGGGCAGCTTCGCGAGGTCGATCGACCCCGTGGGCACGAAACGGATGCCGCGCATGGGCGCGGCCACGGCCTTGAGGAAAGGAGCGCCGCCCGCCGACTCGGCGGGGAAGAACTTCTGCACCGCGAATCCTGCCTCCAACGCCGCGCCCATCTCGCTCGGCGTCACCACGCCGGGCACGAAGGGCAGGCCCTTCGTGAGCGCATGCTCCGCGGTCCGGGGGTTGAAGTTGGGAGCGAGCGCGAAGGTCGCGCCCAAGTTCATGGCCTCATCGACCTGTTCGGGCTTCATCACCGTGCCCGCGCCGAGGAGCAAACCCGGGACCTTGGCCATCGCGGCGATGGCCTTGCCGGCAGCGGCCGTCCTGAACGTGACCTCCGCGAGCGGCAGGCCGCCCGCGATCAGGGCTTCCGCCAAGGGCACGGCCGCCTCCGCGTCCTCGATCACGATGACGGGCATGAGGCCGATGGCGGCGATGCGGTCAAAAATATCCGACGTCATATTTCCCTCGAATCACAGCCGTTGCAGCGTCAACCCGCCGTCCACATGGACGACCGTGCCCGTGGCGTAAGGTACGTCGCCGCGGGCCAGCGCGGCCACCGCGCGACCCACGTCATCGGGCGTACCCCAGCGCGGCTCGACGAGCAAGCCGTTGGCGATCAGGGCATCGTACTTGCCGGTGACGCCCGAGGTCATGTCGGTGGCAATGATGCCCGGGCGCACCTCGAAGACGGGAATGCCGAACTCGCCGAGCCGCGCGGCGAAGAGCTTCACCGCCATGGCGAGGCCCGCCTTGCTCACGCAATAGTCGCCCCGGTTCACGGAAGCGACTTCGGCGGAGACGGAAGTGACCGTGACCACCGCGCCCGTAAAGGAGGAGTCAGCTCGCTTTTGCCGGACCATGAAATTCGCGGCGGCCTGCGTCAGGAAATAAGGGCCCTGCAGGTTGATGCGCATCAGGCGCTCGAAGCTCTCCTCGCCCGCCTCCAGCACGTCGGCGCGCACGTCGGGCGCGACGCCCGCGTTGTTGACCAGCACGTGCAGCGCGCCGTAGTGCTTTTCCACGGAGGCGACCAGGTTGTCACGATCGGCCTTCGAGCCGATGTCGGCGCGCACGTACAGCACGTTCGCGCCGGAGGCCGCGCGCAGCTTGTCGACCGACTCCTTCGCCGCGTCCGCATCGCGCACGCCGCACACCGCGAGGTCGAAGCCGCTCTTGCCGAGCGCGACGGCCACGCCGAACCCGATGCCCCGCGTGCCGCCGGTGACGAGCGCGACGCGTTTCTTCGATCCGGTCATTTCGCCGCCCCGAAGAAGGCGTAGTAGGGTCGACCTTCAGCCAGGCGTTGCACGTACAGCGCCGCTTCACGCAAGTGATAATCGCCCCACTGGCACGCTTCCCCACGGGGGATTTTCGCTCCGGCGGGCACGTGGTCCCAGCCGTTGGGCCAGTGGTACACGGTATGCAGCAGCAAGCCCTGGTGATTCGCGTCCATCGAGAGATACGGCTCGTCCAGCAGGCGATCGAGAATCGCGAGGCCGGCCTGGACGTATCCGCCAGCCTTCGCGTCCTTGCCTTCCAAGTATTTGCCGAGGCGGATCAATCCCTGGCAGGCGATCGCGGCCGCGGAACTGTCCACCGGCTCGTGGTCGTTGAACGGATCGGCGGCGCGGGAGCGCCAGTCGCCCAACTTGTGCAGTTCGGACGCGCCGTTGTCCCAGTACGGGATGCCGTCGGTCGGAGTATCCTCGATCCAGTAATCGCAAGTGGCCTTCGCGGCCTTGAGGAAAGGCGCAAGGACGGCCTCGCGGCCGCCGAAGGGCGCGAACTCCGCGTCCGGAAGCGTGGCGAGGAATTCGAGTTCCTCGGCGAAGCCGAGCATGGCCCACGCCTGTCCCCGGGTCCACGTGGTGAACGGAGAAAAACCCTGCTGCGAGCTGGGGCAACGGTAGCTGCCGTCCGTGGTGTTGAACACGCTCTCGTGCGCGGTGCGGCCCCGCACGTCGTAATGATCGCGCCCTTCGCCGTACCAGATCGCATGCTTCGCCGTGGCGTGCGCGTGCCCGATCAAGCGACCCAGCAGCGATATCTTCGCGTCCTTCTCGCCCATCAGCAGGTGGCCGAACTTGTGGGCCATCGCCAGCGCGCGCAGCGAGCGGACCGTGTCGACGAAGAGCGAGTGCGGCCCGTTGAAGGAGTGGATGTATCCACCCCCGGGAACATCCGTCCAGCGCGCGGCTTGCACCGCACCCGAGGCCTTCAGCGCCAGCTCGTAGAACGCGACCTCGTAGGCGGGAGCCTCGAACGCCCCCTCCTGGGCGAGCCTCCACAGGTTGCCGTAGGTGCTGACGTTGTTGAAGCCGTGGTCATGCACGCCGATGTGCGTGATGTGCGAGGCCATCACGTTCAGCGTGCGGTCGCGGCAGAGGTCGAGGAAGGAGCGATCGCCGGTGGCGTCGAATTGCAGCGCGGAAGAGCCGTACTGGAATCCTTGCGTCCACTCGGTCCATCCGCGCGCGGTGTACTTGCCTTCGACCGTGAAGACGGGTGCGCCCGATCCCGGCGGGCAGGTCTTCTCCAGCGAGCGGATCTTCGCGGCGGAAAGCTCCCACATGCGGGCGAGCTTGGGCAAAAGGTCGGCGGGCGTCGGCCCGTTCTTGGGAAGGTGCATCGGGGCTTAGATCCTTTTTCCCTTGTGAAGGTGCAGGAGGAGGATTCGGCAATCCTCCAGCACGCGATATTCGTGTTCCAGCACGGCGTCGAACTGGATCGCCTCGCCTTCCTTCAGCGTGTACTTGTCGGCGCCCACGGTCAGCTCGATGGCGCCGGAGAGCACCCAGCACGTCTCGGTGTCGTTGTGGTGCACCTCGGGGCGGTTCACCGTCGATCCGGCCAAGGCCGTCCCGATGAAGGCCTGCAGGTCGAGGAAGTTCACGTTCTGGAAGTGGAACCCGCCCGAGTTGTAGTGCTGCGCGTCCACGACGCGCGCGGTGCGATTCTCGGCCAGGCCGAGCAGGTCGGTCGCCGAGATGCCGAACACCTTCGAGAGGCGCGCCAGCGTCTCCAGTTCAGGCATGGCCTGGTTCCGCTCGATGCGCGAGATCACGGCCGTGGAGATGCCGGAATTGGTGGCCACGTCCGCGATGGTGTAGCCCTGCGACTTTCGCAGGTTCCTGAGGATGGAGAAGTTGTAATGTCCTGAAGCCATGCGGCCCTCCCTGTAAAATCGCCTCGCCCCCGTTACTCGGGAAGCGCTTTACCCTTCGTTTCCGGCCCGAACCAGATCAGGATCATGCCCGCGACGTAGACGAGGCTGATCACCGAGCACATGCGCGCGTAATCCTCGTTGAAGGCGTTCAGCAGCGCGCCCGCCCCCAGCGTGCCGCCGGCGGCGAGCACGCGTCCGATGTTGAAGGTGAAGCCCGACCCGGTCGCGCGCAGGCGAGTGGGGAAAAGCTCGGGGAGATAGAGGGGCAGCCAGCCGTAGAATCCGGCCGACAGGCCGCCCACGAGGAAGGTCCAGAAGAAAAGTCCCGGTCCGTAGGTCATGGGAACGCGGAAGAGGACCGCGCAGGCGGCCAACGTGACGAGGCACAAGAGGAAGTACGTCATGCGCCGGTTGAGCTTCTCGGCCACCAGGCCCACCAGGATCGAGAACAGGATCGCTCCCACCGCCGACCAGATCTGCAGCGTTTCGCGCGCGCCGGCGGCGCCGCCGGCCAGCTTGTGGCCCCACGAGGGGATCCACTGCACCGACCCCCACGTGCCGAGCAGCGCCACGGCGCCGAGGCCGGAACCGACCAGCGTCCTCCTGAGCAGGGAACCGCCGAACAGGTCGCCCACGCGCGGCGTCACGCGGTTCTTTTGGACCGCCGCGTGCCAAGCCTCGGATTCGGGCACGAAGACGCGGATGAACAGCGTCAGGAAGGCGGGCGTCGCGCCCAGCAGGAAGAGCATGCGCCATGCGCCGTTGGCCAGGAGCGCGGCGGCGGTCGCGTCGGGCAGCACCGCGTGCAGGAAGCTTCCGACGGAGGCGATGATGCCCTGCAAGGCGAGCGACATGAGCGCCACCGAGAGGAAGCCGACGTTGGCGGCGGCGCCGATCAGGCCCGCCATGAGCGGGCGCGACTTGCCCGGCCAGATTTCCATCACCAGCGCGACGCCCAGCGCCCACTCGCCTCCCATGCCCAGCGCGGCGAGGAAGCGCAGCCCCGCGATCTGCCATGGGGCGACGGCGAAGGCGCACAGGCCCGAGAAAAGCGAGTAGGCGAGCACGCTCCATACCATCGCGCGGGTGCGGCCGATCCGGTCGCCGAGCCAACCGAACGCCACGCCGCCCAGCGCGGCGCCCACGAGGAACATGGCGATGATGATCGACATCCAGGTGCCGAAGCGGGCCATCGCCTGCGGGCCCATCATCTCCATCATGGCGGGACGGGCGACGAGCGGAAAGAGACCCATCTCGAGCCCGTCGAACATCCATCCCATGAAGGCGGCGGCGAGCGCCAGCCACTTCGCCGTGTTCGACGGCGCGCCGTGGGAAACCGTTGCAGTGTTCATGATACCTCGCGCGAATGGGGGTTCGGGTCAGGTGATTCGTTCGAGCGCATCCCAGTCGGGATCGACGGAGACGCCGAAGGCCCGCGCGGCGTTCGCCTCGGAAAGGTCGAAGCCGCCGTCCGCGATGCGGACACGCAGGGAGCCCGACGCGTCGGCGGAATACAGGGAGGGGTATTCTTCGAGGAGTCCTCGCTGCTCGACGGGGGACAGGAACCCGGAGGGCATGATATAGTGGTGGCCGTTCCGCTCCGCGTTGGAAAGGCCCAGCGCGGCCGCGAGGCACAAGTCCTGCTGCAGCGGATGCGCGGGAACCGTCGTCAGGTCCTCGCACGAGAGGATCGCCCCTGGAACGCCGCGCAGGCGCGCCTTGTGCGAAAGCGAGCGGAACAGCCCCTTGCAGGTCTTCGACGAGACGCCCGCGTAGCCGAGCGCGAGGCCCCTCTCCAGCGCGTCCTCCTCGCCGTCGCTCTCGTCGAGGATGACGGGACGGAAGGCCGACACGCGCCCGAGGGCGGCGGCGCAGGACGGATCGAGCGCCGCGTCGCGGCGCACCGGCTGTTCGATCCACAGCACGCGATTCCAGAAATCCGCGAGCGCGGGCTCGGCCCGCGCGGCGTCGAGGAAGGCGGCGAAGGCGTCCATCGTGGCGAACTGCTCGTTGCCGTC
>DATAHJ010000014.1:0-2983 GCA_036263275.1 Fibrobacteria bacterium
CGGACGGCTTCCGCGTGGGCTCGGCCTTTTTCCTGGCAGCGGGCTTGGGAGTCGGGGAAACGGAAGGTTTGCGGGAAAGTTTACCGGAGGACTTGCGGGATTTCGTCATGCTCGTAACGTACGAAAATAGGCCAGCCGGCCAACGGGAGCATTTTGAGGGGTGTTCTTCGCGGGCCTTGGCATCGATCGCGAACCGTTGACTCAAACTTGTTTTCGCAACCATTCGTGACGGATGAAGAAGGCCGGACTTTGGATTGTGGTTGCGGACAGGGCATCCAGACACCAAGGAGATGATCATGACAAAGTCCACAGGAAAATACGGAGAAGCTCCGGACACCCAAGGCGATAAGGATGGCAAGGGCAACCAGGATACGCAGGGCGGACCGGCTTCGGAGGGCGCCCGCGGCTCGAGGGATTCGGAGGGAAACGAGCAGGGCCGGCAGGCGGGCGTTCCCGGCACGCGGGAAAGCGCGCAAAGTCAGGCTTGGCGCGACGGCGAGAGCGAGGACGAGTCGGGCGAAAACTGGGGCTTGAATGCGGATCGAAACTCCGATCAGGAGGGCCGGAACACCACGGGCGGATATGCCGGTGATTCCGATGCCGAGCTGGACGTGCGCCGCACCCGGAGCACCGGCGACCGCACCGAGCGCGACGACGAGGGCAATCCTTAGGTCCGTCGGCTTTCAGGTTCGGTGGCTTGGGGAGCGGGAGCGTGGAATCGTCCCGCTCCCCATTTATTTTTGGGAGCAATCCCGGAGATCACGATGGCCTCGAAGAAGAATCCCCAGGTCGACTGGTATTTCACGCGCGGCGAGGAGTTCGAACGCTGGGGAAGCAGCCTCAAGGCGCTGCGGACGATCCTGCTCGGCTTGCCGGCGCTTACGGAAGAGTTGAAGTGGGGGCATCCCTGCTATACGGTGGGCGGCAAGAACGTCGTGCTGATCCACGCCTTCAAGGATTACTGCGCGCTTTTCTTCCACAAGGGCGCCTTGTTCAAGGATGCGAAGAAGCTGCTCGTGCAGCAGACGGCCAACGTGCAGGCGGGGCGACAGCTGCGATTCAAAAGCCTTAAGGAGATCACGGCGCTCAAGGCCTTGATCAAGGCGTATGCCCTCGAGGCCGTCAGCCTGGAGGAATCCGGGGCGAAGGTGGCGATGAAGAAGGCGGAGGACTACAAGCTCCCGGAGGAGTTGCTCCGCAAGTTCCGCGCGATGCCGCGCCTGAAGGAAGCCTTCATGGCGCTGACGCCGGGGCGGCAGCGTGCCTATATCCTCTTCATTGCGGGCGCCAAGCAGGAAGCGACCCGCGAGGCGCGGGTCGAGAAGCACGTCGACCGCATCCTCGACGGCTTGGGGCTGGACGACTGACGATCAGGACGCGGGTTTTCCGCTTGGGAGGGGCTCTCCATCCTTGCGGTACCCCGGCGGCGTATAGAGGTTGAGGGTTTTCAGGAGCCCCCGGCCCGTGTTGCGGATCTCGTGCCGCGCGCCCTTGGGAATTTTCAATAGGGTGCCGGCCTTGAGCGCCACGCGTCGCCCATCCAGTAAGGCGCGACCCGTGCCTTCCACCACAAAGAGCCATTGATCCGCGCCCCGATGACGGTTGTCGGGCCCCCCTTCCTTGCTGCCGGGGACGAGGTTCATGGTGGCGAACTGAAGCCGTCCTTGGGTGAGGGCCACATGGAATCCGGTGCGAAAGGAAAGCTGGGTGCGTGATTTAGGGCGTGGCATTCGGGCCTCCTGCGAAGGAGTATACATGGGGCCCGACCTTGTAGGTTGATTTCGGGAAGGTCATGCGGGAGGTTGCAGTGCGGTTCGGATATCGGAACATGACGAATGCCGAGCGTGACGCCTTCGTGAACGTGAAGGGCCAGCAGTCGTGGGAGGCCTTCCGGGCGCGGTTCGAGGCGGCGGCCACGCTGGCCGAAGCGCGACGGGTCGCTGACGAAGGCCCTCGCAAGCCTGCCGCAGGGTGGGGGAACTACAATCACCTTCGCCTGTTTCTCCGGGCTTTCAAGCCGCCCCGCGGCGCCACTTCGGCGGAGCGCGTGCTCTATCGCGGCTTCGTGCAACGGCTGGAGCGCGCCGGCGAACTCGAATCGAAGCGCGCGTGGGAAATTCTCGAGAGTCTGGTGTTTTAGGTCGCTGACGGACGAAGGGCCTCGACGACGAAACGCGAGGGAAGAGGGGCCTGGAGCGGTTTACCCCCATCTGCGTTTTCCTACATTTTGGCCCTAAATTCGCCTAAAATCGCGAAATTCCAAGGATTTTCATGCCCCGTTATAATCCCAAGTCGGTCGAACCCAAGTGGCAGGAATATTGGCTGAAGAACAAGACGTTCAGGGCCGACATTGTTCCCGGCAAGGAGAAGTTTTACTGCCTCGACATGTTCCCGTACCCTTCGGCCAATGGCCTGCACGTGGGGCATCCGGAGGGCTACACGGCCACCGACATCGTCTGCCGCTACAAGCGCATGCGCGGGGTGAACGTGCTGCATCCGATGGGCTGGGACGCCTTCGGCCTGCCGGCCGAGCAGCACGCGATCAAGACCGGCACGCATCCGGCGGAGACGACAAAGAACAACATCGCGAACTTCACGCGCCAGATCCGCGCGCTGGGCTTCAGCTACGACTGGGACCGCGAGGTCAGCACCACGGACGACGACTACGTCAAGTGGACGCAGTGGATCTTCAAGCAGTTGTTCGAGCATTGGTATGACCCGACTGTCGGTACGGCGGGCAAGGCCCGGCCGATTTCCGAGCTGCCCATTCCCGATGATGTGAAGGCGCAGGGCGCTTCGGCGGTGGCGAAGTACAAGGACGGCTTCCGCATGGCCTATCTCTCCGACGCGCCCGTGTGGTGGTGCGAGGAGCTGGGCACCGTGCTCGCGAATGAAGAAGTGATCGATGGGAAGTCCGAACGCGGGAACTTCCCCTGCGTCAAGCGCCCGTTGCGCCAGTGGATGCTGCGCATCACGGCCTACG
>DATAHJ010000015.1:0-3724 GCA_036263275.1 Fibrobacteria bacterium
GCCGTCCTTGAGCCGCATCGCGGTCACCAGGTTTCCGGAACGCAGCTGCCCGCTGTAATGCTGGAAGTAAAGCAGCGTGCCGTCGGAAGTGGTGTAGAGGTATTCGGAGCGCTCCAGCGGGTCGCCGCCCGCGTCGAACATGCCGTCGCCCGGCTCCTGGATCTGGAAGCGCTTTTCGTTGGCCTTCGGCAGGACGCGATCCTGCAGCACGAACATTCCCATGCTGAGCAGCAGGCCTGCGCACAGCACCGGGGCGATGATGCGGGTGACGGACACCCCCACGGCGCGCAGGGCCACGAGCTCGAAGTGCCGCGCGAGGTTGCCCACGGAGAACACCGCCGCGAGCAAAAGCGAAATGGGGCAAACCAGGTAAGCGATGTAAGGCAGGTAGTTGAGATAGTAGATGGTGCGCTCGGCGGAGCTGCGCTCCAGCCAGTCGCGACTGTTGCCCACGAAGTCGATCACCACATACACGACGACGGCGCTGCAGAAGACCAGCAGGAAAAGGCTGAGGAAAGTCTTCAGGACGTGGCGGGTATACAGCTTCATGGAGTGCGCGCTTCCCCATCCTGTCGCTTCTTGCGGCGGGGACGAATGCGGCCGATGAACGAGACAAGCCGTTTCCAGGCCGGCATTCCCGGCGCATACCGTTCGCGGACGACCCGCCACAGGAGCCAGAGGCCGCCGGCGCCCACCACGATGTTCGGGCCCCACATGGCGGCCACGGGGGACATGTCGAGCTGATCCGAGAGCGCCTCGCCCCGGATCATGCCGGCCCAATAAAGGATGAAGAACGCGAGGCTGTAGACGACGCCCGTGCCGAGGCCGCCGCGCCGCGCCATGATGCCCAAGGGCGCGCCTACGAGCACGAAGACGAGGGCCGCCACGGGGATGGAATATTTCTTGTGCACCTCGACGAGGTACTGGTTGATCTCCATCCGCGCGGAGCGCGAGCGGCTCTCGTAGCGCTCCAACAGTCGAAGCTTGTCCTCCTCCTGCTTCCGCGCGGTCGCGATCACGGTGGGTGTGATGCCGATCCCGGCGGATTGGGTGGCCCAGTCCTCGCGCAACAGCCGGGGCGGCACGGGGCGCGACGAGTCCGCGAGGAAGCGGATGTCGATGGCGCGGACGTCCTCGAACAATCGCGGAGCATACTCCTCACGCAGGGTGACGAGCATCTTCCGGTTGTCGGTCACGATCCTCATCATCTGCTCGACCGACATCTCGCGGTCGGTGCGGTAGCCGCGTTCCTGCCGGTTGAGGTTGGCGTCCACGTTGCGGATGGCCGCCGTCTGCTCGCGGAACCGCACCCTCACGTATTGCTTGGGATCGCGCGGCTCGATGACGTGGTTCTCGCCGTGGTACAGGTGGATGAGGAGGTACGCTCCGTCCGGGGAGTACCCCAAGGTGGCCGAGTCGGCGAAAGTATACCGCACGGGCTGGCCCCGCTCCTGCTGGTATACCCGGACCCCGTAGAACACGTCGGTGCGGGGATCGACACGGTCCATCCACAGGCGATAGCCCTCGAAGTCCCGGATCACGCGGCGGGGGGCGATGAAGGCCGCCGGCTTCTTGCGCCCGATGTCGTTGCGCAGGCTCGCCGCGCGGTAGTTGGCCTCGGGCAGCACCCGGTCGTTGAACCACATGAGGCCTCCGGCCAGGAGGGCCGCGACCAGCAGCACGTGCATCATGGCCCGCACCGGAGAGATGCCCAGGGCCCGAAGCGCGGTGGTTTCGTTGTCGGCGGACAAGCGCCCGAAGGCCATCAGGGCGGCCACCAGCACCGCCATGGGGATGGACAGCGCCAGCATCCAGGCCAGGTTCAGGACCACGATCTCCGTGACCACCCGCCAATCCAGCCCTTTGCTGAGGATTGAGGAAAGGATGCGGATCAGGAAGTCGATCAGGAACAGGAACGTGATCACGAATAGCGAATAGAAGAACGGGGCGATATGCTCCCGAAGGATGTATCTCGCGAGGATCACGGGGATGGAATATAGGTACTGGGGGAGTGCACATCTAAGCAAAGCTTCGCTGTTGGCGGGGAACACTTCCATGTCGACGTTCCTTCGCCGTAGGTAGTTGGTGGCGAAGACCTCAATGGCGGGTCGAGGCTCAACTACCAACCACCAACGTCGAAAGGGCCGCCTTGAGGCCCTTCAACAACCACCAACAAGGAAGGGCCGCCAGCGAAGGACTCCGCCCCCCGAAATTCGTATCTTTCCGCCACCCATGAAGCGACTTCTTTCCCTCGCCCTTCCCATCGCCGTTTGCAGCCTCGCCGGCCTTGTGCTGCTCGCCGGCTGCTCGAAGAAACCCAAGGACCTGAAGGGCGATTGCCGCGAGCGCTTCGAAAAGCTGCACGGCCGCTACGAGAAGGGCCGCTACGCCTACGCCAAGGAAGGGTACGGCGACTTCGTCGTCACCTGCGCCGGGACGGAGCATGTCGAGCAGGCCCAGTTCGAGCTGGGCGACTCGCACTTCCGCCTCAAGGAATGGATGGAGGCCGAGCAGGAGTTTTCCGCCTTCCTCCGCGACTACCCCACTTCGCGCCGCTACGCGGAGACCGCGCGTTGGCTCCTGGCCCGCTCGATGGCCAAGCAGGTCCAGATCCCGCAGCGCGACCAGACCAAGACCCTCGAGGCCATCCGCGAGATGGAGACCTTCATCGCCGAGTTCCCGGACGCGGCCGAGGCCGACAGCGCGCGCACCGAGCTGACGGCCCTGTCGCAGCGCCTTGCCGACCGCGACATGCTCGTGGCGCGCCTTTACAGCCGCATGGACGAGCCCCTGGCGGCCGTGATCTATTACAAGTACCTGCTCACGGAGTACGGCGACCGCGTGCCGCGCCGCGACATCAACCTGAAGCTCGCCGAGTGCTACATCAAGCTTGACCAGTTCCCGGAAGCGGAGAATGTTCTGGTCCAGTTCGACGGCGTGGCGCAGGACGATCCTTTCGCGAAGAAAATCGCCGCCACGCGCGCCCATCTCGAGAAGGCCAAGGCCAAATACGAGCGCCGCAAGGGCAAGGAACAGCGGCAGGCCGACGCGAAGGATACGGTGGCCGTTCCCGAAAAACCCGCCTCGCCCTGACCTCTCCCATGCGGATTGGCGTGCTCGGAGGCACCTTCGACCCCCCGCACGCGGCGCACGCGGCGCTCGCCCGGGCAGCGCGCGAACAACTCGGCCTCGATCGCGTCCTCTGGGTTCCCGCGCTCTCTCCGCCTCACAAGGGGTCTCCCGCCGCGGCCTATGAAGACCGCCTCGCGATGGCGCGCGCCCTGGCTGCGGAGGATTCCGCCTCCGAAGTCTCCGACGTGGAAGGCTCCCTCCCCTCCCCGTCCTACACGCTGCGCACCCTCGAGGCGCTCAAGGCCGTTCACGGCGAAGGGCATGGGTGGCACCTCATCCTGGGCGCCGATAACTGGGAAGGATTTCCCCGCTGGCACCGCCCCGAAGCGGTGCTGGCCGCGGCTCGTCCCGCCGTATACCCCCGCAAAGGCTACCCGCTGCGGGACCTTCCTCCCGGCGCGGCGGTGCTAAACTTCCCGGAGATGCCGGAGCAATCCACCGCCTATCGCGAATGGCTCGCGCGCGACCGCGAAGGGGCCCTCGCCGCCCTGCCCGCGTCCGTCGCCGACTGCATCCGTGCGCGGAATCTTTATTTGTCGAAAGCCTCCGCATGAGCCTCCGCGCCGCTTTCGGAATCGTGTCGGCCCTCGCC
>DATAHJ010000016.1:0-6285 GCA_036263275.1 Fibrobacteria bacterium
TGCCATGTACAAGCTGGCGTGGGAATCGGGCCTCAAGACCACCTACTACCTGCGCGCGCTGGGCGCCACGCAGGCCGAGAAGTCGACCCTGAACCGCACGCGCGGCACGAACGCCGTGAGCTCGGGCGGCGCCCCTCCGGCCGTGAGCGAGGCCGAGGCGCAGGCGGCGCTCGAGAAGCTCCGCGCCGAGGCGCGCCCCGAAAAAGTCGAAAACCCCGAGGGAGCGGCCCTGGCCTGCTCCATCCTGAACGGAGAGGACTGCGAAGCATGTCAATAATCTGGGATGAAGAGACGAAGACGGTTCCCGCCGTGCCTGCCGCCGAGCCCGCCAAGCTGGAATCGCTGTTCGGCGAGTCGACCGGGCGCGTCAAGGTCGACGAGAAGAAGATCATCAACTGCCGCGCCGACCTGAACCAGCTGGTTCCGATCAAGTACCAGTGGGCCTGGCAGAAGTACCTGGATGCCTGCGCCAACCACTGGATGCCGCAGGAAGTCAACATGTCGCGCGACATCGAGCTCTGGAAGAGCAACTCGATGACCGAGGACGAGCGCCGCGTGGTGAAGCGCAACATGGGCTTCTTCTCCACCGCCGACTCGCTGGTCGCCAACAACATCGTGCTGGCGGCCTACCGCCACATCACGAATCCCGAGTGCCGGCAGTACATGCTGCGCCAGGCTTTCGAGGAGGCGCTGCACACGCATGCCTACCAGTACATCATCGAGTCGCTCGGCCTCGACGAGGGCGAGGTCTTCAACATGTACCACGAGGTCAACTCGATCCACGGCAAGGACGCCTTCGAGATCAACCTCACCCGCGAGATGCTCCGTCCCGACTTCGAGACCGAGAGCTTCAAGGGCGCGCAGACCTTCCTCGAGAACCTGATCGGCTACTACGTGATCATGGAAGGCATCTTCTTCTACAGCGGCTTCGTGATGATGCTGAACTTCAAGCGCCAGAACCGGCTTCCCGGTTCGGGCGAGCAGTTCGAGTACATCCTGCGCGACGAGACGATGCACATGAACTTCGGCATCGACGTGATCAACCAGATCAAGATCGAGAACCCGGACCTGTGGACGAAGGAAGTGCGCGAGCGCTCGGTGGAGCTGGTCCGCGAGGCCGTGAAGCTCGAGGTCGCCTACGCCAAGGACACCATGCCGCGCGGCATCCTGGGCATCAACGCGGGCATGTTCGAGGACTACGTGCAGTACGTCGCCGACCGCCGCCTCGAGAAGATCGGCCTGACCAAGATCTACGGCTCGGAGAATCCGTTCCCATGGATGAGCGAGGTGCTCGACCTGCGCAAGGAGAAGAACTTCTTCGAGACGCGCGTGACCGAGTACCAGGTGGGTGGTGCACTGAGCTGGGATTAAACACGGCTCCGTTTTTCCGGAATCCGTCCGGCCTGCGGGAAACCAACGGCGGGCGGGGAAGGAGGTTCGAATGTTCGATGAAAACGTGACGGCCGTCCGGGGCAAGCTCCGGGCGGCTGTTTTTTCCTCGGCGGTTTCCATAGGGATCGCTGGATTCGCGATGGGAACGGCGGGGGGGCTCTCCGCATGCAACGGGAGTTCGGGCCGGGATTCGGCCGACGCTTCGGTCGAGCGCGCGGCGGTGCTGCGCGTGGAAGCCGGCGACGGCCGCCTCTCCGACGGTGAGGAGTTCGTGATCGCCGAGTGGCGCAGCGGCGCGCGCGCTGACGACGGCTCCAAGGCGTTTGCCGACTTCCGCGGCCAAGACGGTGGCCCTACGCTCGACCTGGCCCTTTCAGGCCTCGGCGCCGCGGGGACTTACGACTGCGATGGCAAGGGCGCGGCGTCGCTGCGTCTCAACGTGGACGTGAACAACGAGTACCGGCCCGACTTGGGCGCCTGCCGCGTCACGGTGGACCGCGTCGTGAACGGCGTGGCGGAGGGCCGCTACGCGGCGACGCTGCGCCACTCGGAGAATTCGGAGGATGTGATGAAGGTCTCCGGCACCTTCCGCGCCTCCGCCTCTCCCGAGATCGCGGTGGCCAAGGCGCCGAAGATTTTGGGGAAGTGATGCTCCAGTTGCTTCGAGTCTTCGCGGCGGGGGCGCTCGCCTGCGCGCTTTCGGCCTGCGTTATCGTGGACCCCGGTCCCAAGCCCAAGCTCGGAGCGTGGGTCGAGCGTTCTTCCGGGACCACCTCCAGCCTCGACAAGGTGATCTGGACGGGAACCCGGTTCGTCGCGGTCGGAATGAACGGTACGATCCTGACCTCGTCCGACGGGGTGACCTGGTCCAAGCAGGGTTTCGGAATTTGGAGAAGCGTCGAGACGGTCGCGGTGTCCGATAGCGGTAGGCTGGTGGCGATGATGTCGGACGGCGTCCTCCTCCTCTCCTCCGACGGCTTGGAATGGACGGAGCCTCCCACCGATTCCACGGTCCGGTTCGCTTCCGACATAGTTTGGATGAATCTCTCCTCAGACAGCGGGGGAGGGCAATTTGTGGCGGTTGGGTATGACGGGAAAACCGCCACCTCGCCCGACGGGATATCCTGGACGGTGCGTCCTTCGGGCCTCACGGGAGACTTGTACTCCGTGGCGTGGTCGGGCTCCATGTTGGCCGCGGTGGGAAGGAAAGGCGCCTCAAGCGCGATCGTGACCTCGCCCGACGGCGTGACATGGACCGAACATGTCTTTGAAACCGAGGGCTCCGTGAACTCCGTGGTTTGGAGCGGAACCGGATTCCTCGCCATTGGAGATCCGTTGCTGGACGGACAGTGTGCCCTCTTCAAGTCCGTCGACGGGACGACATGGTCGGTTGAAAGGGTCCCGGCATTCGGCAACCTGAAATTCATGGCCTTGGCCAAGGCGGGTGGCAAGGTGCTGGCGATGGGGCTCGATCCCAAGACGGGATCGAGCCTGCTCTCTTCGACGGACGGCCTTGCCTGGAAGACCGAGATATCGGGTTATGTAGGAGGCTTCAATGCGGCCACCGGGAATGGGCAACGTTCCGTGGTGGTGGGGTTGAGCGGAGAGATTTTAACCTCTCCCTGAACCAAGACTTCGATCCATCACGCTTCGTGATACCCCGGCGTGGCTTTGCCGCGCCGGATCGCGGTGGCGAGGATGCAGGCCTCGCGTTCCTTCGCCAGCGCCTTGAATTCCGGATCGTTCCGGTACCCCGCCAAGGCGGCTTCGTCGGGAAAACTCACCACGTGCGTCTCCCGATAAAATGCGTCCTCCGGATCAGGATCCAAGGCGATCGCCTTCTCGATCCTGCCGCCGTGCCGCTCCATGATCCGCGCCGCCTTGCGTTCGTATTCACGAAAGGCCTCGACACGGTCGGGATGCACGGTGAGCGTGGCGAGCAGGATCATACGGCCTTCCGGTTCGCCCACTGGTCGGCGGCCACGGCGGTCACGAGGATCGCCCCGAGGATGATCTTCTGGATGGTGGACGCGATGCCCACCTGCTCCATCCCGTTCAGGATCGAGGCCATCAGGAGCGCGCCGAGCAGCGACATCCACACGTTGCCGCTGCCGCCGCGCAAGCTCGTCCCGCCCAGCACGCAGGCCGCGATGGCGTAGAGTTCCTGCTGGTCGCCCACGTCCGCCGCGCCCGCCATCAATTGGCTCGTGGCCACCGTGCCCGCGAGCCACGCCATCAGGCCCATCAGCGCGAAGACGAACACCGGGATCCCGCGCACGGGAAGCCCGGCGTAGCGGGCGGCCTCGGCGTTGCTGCCCAGCGCGAAGGCATAGCGGCCCGCGCGCGTCCTCGATGCGACGAAGCTGCACAAGAGCCCGGCGGCTCCCAGCGCGAGCACGGAGTAGGGAAGGCCCCGGTCCTGTTCGGCCACGGCAGTCATCGCGATCAATGCGACGGATGCCAGCGAAGCCCCCCGCACCGCTTTCCATCCCTTGCGACCGGAAATGACGAGAAGAATCGCGACAATTATTCCGACCAGGATCCACGCCGCCGCTCCGTGCAAACAGCCCTGTCCCAGTTGCATCAAACCCGAGTCGCGGATGGGGATGACGGGGTTGGCGATGTATTGCTTGAGTCCCATGTACGCCAAAAGTCCGCCGAGCGTGACGATGAAGGACGGCACGCGAAAGAAGGCGGTGAGCGCGCCGTGCAGCATGCCCGCCGCGACGCCTAGCCCTCCGCCCAACAAGAGCGCGAGGGGAAGGGGGATGCCCTTCGCGAGCAACAGGGCTCCCGCGGCTCCGAGGAAACCGAGCAGGGATCCCACCGACAAGTCGATGTGCCCCGCGCCGATCACGAGGGTCATTCCGGTCGCGAGGATGCCCACCACGCTCACGTACTTGAACAAGTTGACCATGTTGCCGGGGGTGAGCACGGCGCCGCCCGAGAGCAGGTGGAACAGCAGCCAGGTCAGCGGGATGGCGGCGAGCAGGACGAGGGCGCGTTTCATGCGGGGTTTCCTCAGGCGGCCAATGCCAGTACGGTTTCCGTTGTGAGTTTTTCGGCCTGCCGCTCCGCGGCCGCGCGGCCCGCGCGCAGCACGATCACGCGATGCGCGAGCTTGAGCACTTCCTCCGTCTCGGAGGAGATGAGGAGCACGCCCAGGCCTTCGCCCGCCAGCTTCCGGATGAGCGCGTAGATCTCTTCCTTGGCGGCGGGATCGACGCCGCGCGTGGGCTCGTCGAGGATGAGGATCTTGGGGCGGGTGAGCAGTGCGCGCCCGAGGAGCGCCTTCTGCTGATTCCCGCCCGAGAGCCCCTCGACGCGGAATTCGGTGTCGGGCGTTTTCACCCGCAGCGCGTCGACTTGCGTGCGCGCGGCGCCCCGCTCCGGGGCCTCGCGCAACAACCACCCGACTGCGCAGAAGTCGCGCAACGACGACATCGTGATGTTGGCGCGCACGCTCGCGCCGGGGAAAAGCCCCCGCGCGCGGCGGTCCTCGCCCACGAGGGCGAGGCCGTGGCGCAGGGCATGCCCTGCGTCCCGCGGCGTATACGGTTTTCCATCAACGACGATTTCGCCGCGGCCGCGCGCGGGGAAGAGGCCGCACAGGCTCTCGACCAGCTCGGTGCGGCCAGCGCCCATGAGCCCTGCGAAGCCGAGTATCTCGCCGGCCCGCAGGTCGAAGGACACGTCGTCGACGACGTTGCGGTCGGGATTGGCGGGGGAGGGGACGGTCCAGTTTTTTACCGATAGAAGGGTCGCGGATGGCGGGAACGACGTGGGGGGATGAACAATATTGGACACGATGGACGATCTGGACGATGGACCGGGTCCATCTTGTCCAGATCGTCCATCGTGTCCACCCTGTCCATTCAACCCATCCCCCCACGTCGTTCCCGCCATCATCGCGACCACGCGCGCGGCGTCGTACGCGCCGCGCGCGGCCTCGCCGACCGATTCTCCGTCGCGCAGCACGGTGACGCGGTCGGCGAGGCGGAACACTTCGTCCAGCCGGTGGGAGATGTACAGGAGGCCGTAGCCGTCGGCGCGAAGGCGAAGGAGGACTTCCTCCAGCCGTGTGGCCTCGCGAGCGCTTAAGGCTGAGGTCGGTTCGTCCAAGATCAGAATCTTCGCGCCGTGACGATCACCGGAAGTGCTCCGCAGGGCTCGCGCGATCTCGACCATTTGTTGGAGGCCCACGGGGAGCGCACCGACGCGCGCGCGCGCGGGAACGTCGGACAGGCCCAGGCGGTCGAGCGCCGCGCGCGTTTCCGACTCCATCCGGTCGCGATCAAGAATCGGACCGCGAAGGAACTCCTCCCCCAAAAAGACGTTCTCCGTCACGTCGAGGTCGGGGCAAAGCGCCAGTTCTTGGTGGATGACGCGGATGCCCGCGCGCCGCGCGTCGGCGGGCCCGGCGAACCGGCATTCGTTTCCTGCGAGCGTCACGATTCCGCCGTGCCGTCCGTGGGGAATGACGCCGCAAAGGATCTTGATGAGGGTGGACTTGCCTGCGCCGTTCGCGCCGCAAAGAGCGTGGATCTCGCCCGCGCGCAGCTCGAAGTCGACGCCGCCCAGCGCGCGCACGCCGGGATACGACATGGTCAGGCCGCGGGCGGTGAGCAGGGACATAGGGGAAAACTACCTCTTCGGGGGTAGTTCTTTGTGAAGGTGGACGGTGGAAGGTAGGGGAGCGTTATGGCCGACCGGGGTCGGCCAAGACGGGACGGAACCTTCCCGTTTCGCGTTCTCTACCGTCAACCGTCAACGAAGAAAGATCTACAGGGAATGCCCTGCAACCTTCTCCTATTTTGCCAGCTGAATCAGGTTCGCGAACAGGGCGTCGGCCAGCGCGTTCTTCCCGAGCCGGTCGAACAGGTCGAACTGGCA
>DATAHJ010000017.1:0-3988 GCA_036263275.1 Fibrobacteria bacterium
AGGGTCTCGTGGTCGATGACCGTGACCGGGAGAAGAATGGCATGGACGAGTGCGAGCAGGGCGAAGATCGCGCCCTGCGAGCGCGGGGCGAAGCGGGCCGCGACGCGGAGGGCGAGCAGGAAGGGGATAGCCGTGAGCGTGATCCAGTGCAGGTCGATGAACAGGGCGTGGAAGATGTACCAGTCGGCCTTGCCCACCAGCGGATAGCCGAAGCCGTCATTGCGGAAAAGCACGGCCGCCCGCAGCACGGCGTGCGTGCTCCACACCGCGAGCAACAGGGCCGCCGTGCGGTTCCACCACGGGCCCGCGGAGCCCGCGAGGCGCCGGATCACCGAGTTTTCGCGGGGAGCGTTCATGCGCCTTCCGGTCGGCTCCACGTGGCCAAAAGGTCGGCTTTCCAGCCTTCAAAGCCGCCTTCCAGGATGCGCTTGCGCGCCTCTTTCATCAGGTCCTGATAGAACGTGAGCGTGTGCAGGCTGGCCAGTTCGAAGGCCAGGAATTCCCCCGCCACGAACAAATGCCGGAGGTAGGCGCGCGAGAAGTTCTTGCAGGTGTAGCAGTTGCAGCGTTCATCCAGCGGCTTGTCGATATCCTGCGCATGACGCGCGGCCTTGTAGTGCAGCGCGCCTTCCCAGGTGTAGACGGTGCCGTTGCGTGCGTTGCGCGTGGGAAGGACGCAGTCGAACATGTCCATCCCACGCTCGATCAGCTCCAGCAGATTCGAAGGGGTCCCGACCCCCATCACATACCGGGGCTTCTCGCGGGGAAGCAGGCCGTCGCAGTATTCGGCCACCTCGTACATCACGGGAGCGGGTTCGCCCACGCTCAGGCCTCCCAAGGCGTAGCCGGGCAGGTCGAGCGGCTTGAGGTGCTCGATGGCCGCCTGCCGCGATTCCTTGTGCATGCCGCCCTGCACGATGCCGAAGAAGGATTGCTCATAGCCATGCAGGGCCGGATTCTTCGCCAGCCACTCGATCGCCCGTTCAGTCCAGCGCTGGGTCAGTCGCAGCGACTTTTCGGTTTCCGCCGGGGTGGCGGGCCATGGGGTGCACTCGTCGAAGGCCATGATGATGTCGGCGCCGATCTTGCGTTGCGCCTCCATCACGGACTCGGCCGTGAACAAATGCTTCGACCCGTCGATGTGGGAGCGGAACTCGACGCCGTTCTCGGTGATCTTGCGCAGCGTCTCGAGGCTCCATACCTGGAATCCGCCGCTGTCGGTGAGCATGGCCCCGGGCCATGCGGCGAAGCGATGCAGGCCCCCCGCACGTGAGATAAGGTCCGTGCCGGGGCGGAGATACAGGTGATAGGTGTTGCCCAGGATGATCTTCGCGCCCGTTTCCTGCACCCGTTGGGGCGAGAGGGCCTTGACGGCGCCCGCCGTGCCGACGGGCATGAAGACGGGGGTTTCGATCTCCCCGTGCGCGGTGCGCAGGCGCCCGGCGCGGGCGCGGGAGCCGGTGGAGGTCGATTCGAGGCTGAAAAACGGGGCGGTCATCAAGGCGGGACAAGGTAGAAACGGGAAGGGAATGCAGGTTTACGGAGAAATCGCCGTCCCTTCCGATGTTCCGGTACAAATGGTAACGAGCCTAAACATTTGGAACCCCGAGGGGCGCCGCCCCGTATATTCAATCAATGAACCTTGGGAAAACCTTTTACCGCCACCCATAAGGGGCCGAGAATGAACCGCACCCACGCAACCTTCGCCGCCTTCCTGCTCTGCGGGGCAGGGGCGGCCACGGCGCAAAACCTGATCCAGAATCCCGACTTCGAGTCGGAGAGCATCGGCGCGTACTGGCAATTGTGGAAGGACGGCTCGGCCTCCTCCGCGGAGGCGACGGTCACGTATCCCCTAAACGGCGCTCATGCCGGAAACCGGTATGCCCTGGTCTCGGTCACCCAGCCCGCCGACCAGAACTGGAAAATCCAGTTCCAGGTTCCTCCGGACTGGGAGGCCATGAATGCGATGACATACACCCTGACGTTCTGGGCCAAGAGCGACTTCGGCACGAATATCCATGTCGCCATCCAGGACGGTCCCGACAACAACTACGCCTATCGGACCGGCACCAGCTATGGGATCGCCACCGAATGGACCCAGTACACCCTCACGTATACTTCGGACGTGCAGGGCAGCGGAGCTCTGCGTTTCAACCTGTACGTGGGCGAGTCCATCGACAACTATGGATTCGATGACTTCGTCCTGCTGCCCCAGAACACGGCGATCCGCAACGGCGTCGCGAAGGCGGGAGATGCCCTCCGTGTCCGCCAGGAACCGGGAAGCTTCGTCGTATCCTTGGGCGAGAAGGCTTCCGGGAACTGGAAGGCGGAGCTGGTGGACCTTCGCGGTGCGACGCTTGCTGCCGCAGCGGGACGTTCAGCCGCTTCGCTTCGCCTTGCCAGCCCCGGCAAGAGCGGGATCTACTTCATCCGGGCGAACACGCCGACGCACTCCTGGGTGCGCAAGGTGTCTGTTCGGTAGATCACTCCAACAACTTCTCCAGCGCCACGCGCAGGTTCTTCGCCAATCGAAGTTCCATCCCCGGAATCCTTGGCGGCGACTTCTGCGTCTCCGGGATCACCGCCGCCTTGAAGCCGAGGCGCTGCGCTTCGCGCAGCCGCGCCTCGATCTGCGGCACAGGCCGCAGCTCGCCGTTGAGGCCCAGTTCGCCCAGCGCCAGCACCCCCGGAGCGGAGCGTTTGCCCAGATGGTTTCCCGCCACCGCCGCCGCCACCGCCAGGTCGATGGCCGGCTCGTCCACGCGGAAGCCCCCGGCCAAGTTCACGAACACGTCCTGCGGGCCCGCCTCCACGCCCGCGAACTTCTCGAGGATCGCCAGCAGCAGGGTCAGCCGCTTCTGGTCGAAGCCCATGCTCACGCGCTGCGGCATCGCATAATTGGTTCGGCCCACAAGCGCCTGGACCTCGAGCAGAAGAGGACGGCTGCCTTCGATGCAGCAGGTCACCACGGACCCTGCCGCGCGATCGTCGCGCGTCTGCAGGAAGGCCTCCGAAGGGTTGTGCACCTGCCGCAGCCCGTTCGATCCCATCTCGAACACGCCGATTTCGTGCGTCGCCCCGAAGCGGTTCTTCACCGCGCGCAGCACGCGGTAGGCGTGGTGGCGCTCGCCTTCGAAGTAGATCACCGTGTCGACCATGTGCTCCAGGATGCGCGGGCCCGCGAGCTGGCCCTCCTTGGTGACGTGGCCCACAAGGAATACGGCGCAGCCGGTCGTCTTGGCATGCACCATCAGCGCCAGGGTCGCCTCGCGCAACTGCGTGACCGAACCGGGCGAGGAAGATACGTCGGGCTTGTGCACGGTCTGGATCGAATCAATGATCAGGACCTTGGGGGCGGTCTCCGCGGCCAGGCGGAAGATCGAATCGAGGTCGGTCTCGGCGGCGGCGAGCAGGTCGGCCCCCGGGGTCTCCAGCCGGGCGGCACGGAGCTTGAGTTGTCCGAGCGATTCCTCGCCCGAGACATATAGCGTCTTCACGCCTCCGGCTGAGAGGAGCGCCGCCGTCTGCAGCAGGAGGGTCGATTTGCCGATGCCCGGATCGCCGCCGATGAGGACGAGCGATCCTTCCACGATGCCGCCGCCCAGCACGCGGTCGAACTCTGCGATGCCGGTGCGCGTGCGATGCTCGTCGCGGGCGGGAATGTCACGCAGGGGCACCGCCGCGACGCCTTGCGTGCCCTGGATTCCCAGCGATGCACCGGGAGCCTTGGGGACGTGGTTGGAAGCGCCCAAGCCCCGGGACGAAGTGGCGGCGGCTTCCGGAGGCGGCTGGAATTCCGTCAGGCTATCCCACGCCCCGCACGAAGGGCACTTTCCGGCCCACTTCGAGAAGGTATCGCCGCATTCCTTGCAGGCGAAAACCGTATTTTTGGCGTTTTTGACGGAATTTTTGGCCATGACAGGAATCTAGCCAATTTCCGGAAAAGTAGGGCACAAAAAAGCACTTACTTCAAAAATCCCCCACGAAC
>DATAHJ010000018.1:0-4629 GCA_036263275.1 Fibrobacteria bacterium
AAGATCACATGCATCGATTCCACCCTCCAAGGCACGGTCGCTCACGGCATCGAGATCCTGGCGAAGACGAAGGATTCGACCTTGGTGGGCATCGCCACCGACCTTGGGGTTGATTTCGTGATCCTGGACGAGGGCCCTGACGGACCCGTCATGCGCTCTTCGGCGCTTTGGACCGTTTCATCTTTCGCGAACGAAGCTTGGGACCTCGCAGCGGACAAATGGGGACGACCCTGGGCGATCATCAACGACCAGCTGGCCTACCTAGACAGCCTCGACTTGTCGACGAGCAAGCGCCTCAAGCCGATCGACAATTTCGCCGGGTCGGACTGCAAGAGCCTGGAAGCGGACCCTGCCGGCTTGTTGTGGGTGGGCTGCTCGAACGGCCTCTTCCGCATAACGACAGGCGCGGGCGGGGAGGTCGCGGCGGTGCGGCGTTACGGGATCGATGATGGGTTGCCCAGCCTCTACATCTACGACGTCAGCGTCGACCCCTCGAACGGCCAGGTCTGGGTGACCACCGCACGCGGCGTGGCGATGCTGGAAAGCGCCTCGCAACCGGTGATCGCCAAGGGAGACTTCGACGACGTGGTCCCCTATCCCAATCCTTTCCGGACGGGGCACGCTTTCGTGGTGTTCAAGGGCCTGCCCTCGAACTCCACCCTTCGGATCCACGAGCCCTCCGGCCGGGTGATACGGATCTTCCGGCCCCATGACCTGCTTGGAAACGAGGCGCAATGGGATGGCAAGAATGAAGAGGGAAGGGCCGTCCCGCCGGGCGTCTATATCTTCAGCGTCACCTCGGGTTCGGCCGTGAAGCGCGGCAAGGTGATCGTGGCTCGCTGACGGCGGCCGGGGCCGACGCCCTCATGACGCCGCCTTTGCATAAAGCTCCTCGAGCGCCGCGACCACGCGCGCCGCGTCATGGTCGGCTTCCACCTTGGCCCGCCCTGCGCGCCCCATCACTCCCCAGCGATCGGACTCGCGCGCCGCGCGGCGCAGAAGCTCCGCCAGCGCCATCGCGTCGCCTTGCGGCGCGATCCACGCGCTTTCGCCGGGAACTGTGACGTAGGGAATATCATCGTGGTCGGTGGAGATGACGGGCATGCCGCAAGCCTGCGCCTCCAAGATCACCGTGGGCGCCCCGCCCTCGCCGTCGCCGTCGGAGCTCGTGCGCGAGGGCTGCAGCAGCACGTCATGCGAGACGAGCGCGGCGCGCGTCTCCTCCAGCGAGCGATACCCGACAAAGTCCACGCGATCGGCGATTCCGAGGGCGGCCGCCAAGGCCCGCGCGGACGCGCCCAAGGGCCCGTCGCCGATCACTGTCAGGCGCCAAGGAAACTCCCCCCCCGCTTGGGCCAATGCCCGAAGACCTGTCTCAAGGCCTTTCTTCTCCACCATGCGTCCGACGAACAACAGGCGGATGGGCCGCATGCCATCCCAGGTTCTTTCGCGGATCGGATATTCGGCGGGATCGATCGCGATGGGCTGAATGCGAATCTTCTCCGCCGGAGCGCCAAGGCCCAGCAGCCGCTCCCGCATCGCCGGCCCTTCGACGAGCAGGAAGCGCGCGCGGGCGAACACGTCCCGGTAACCGCGCTCGGCCCGGCGCAGGAAGGCCTTTTGCGAAACATCGGAGCCATAGAAATTGACGATCAAGGGCAGGCCCAGCGAAAGGGCGAAGTCGCGCGTGACCAAGGCCTGAAAGCCCTTGTGGACGTGGCAGACGGAGGCGCGGCCACCCAGGGCTTCCACGGCGCCGGGATAGCGCACAGGGGCGAAATCTCCGCCGACGCGCGCGACGACGCGCGACCACAAGGGACGATGCGCTTCCAAGCCGAGGAATTCGGCGCCCGGCAGCGGGAAGGATTCCCCGTTCTCGCGACGCTCGGATGCCACCAGCGGCGGAAAACGCCGCAGCTTCCGGAGCGTCTGCCAGATGAACGTCTCCGTCCGGGGAAGGTAGGAGTCGAGAAGGTGAAGAGAACGGGTTTGCATCGAAAGGTCGTGAATTACGAATTACGCATCACGAATTGAAAGCAAGGAAAATGCGCAGGGAATTCCTGCGTGGACGAACATTCAGGCCACATCCAATTCGTAATTCGTAATTCATCCTCCTCCCATGAACTTCACGATCTCGATCCGGTCGCCTTCCCGAATCTCGGTGGAAGCGTAAGCATCCTTCGGAGGAACATGCAGGTTGTACTCGACCACGACGGCCTCCGGTTTCAGGCGATGGCGTTCCAGCAGGGCGGCGAGGGTCAGGGGGGCTTCGAGATCGGTGGGATTTCCGTTCAGGGTGATTCGCATGACGTGGAGAAAATTAGCCTCCGCTCCCTTGGACGATGGGGGCGCCGGGGCTCACGGTAGTCGTGAGATACAGCAGGAGGAACGGCAAGGGCAGGGCGAAATAACTGATGTCGAACCCGTTGCCCCAAAGCGCGGTCGCCCAACCGAGCCGAATCGACTTGATGATCCAGGACGCGAACACCGCGACGAAGAGCACGGCGCCCGCGTGCGCGAAAAGCCTCGGCGAGCCGCGAAAGCGGAAACCGAGGCAAAGCGCGAAGGCGAGCACGATGGCGACCGCCCACCCGGGCATCGCCCCGGACTGCACGAAATAAGGATTCACGTCGTGAAAGTGATCCGGGGACCAAAAGAAGAAGGGCGCCAACGTGGCCAGGAAGGTCGCGGCCAGCACGAACCCCGACAGGACGACTTCGCGCGGCGAGCGGCCCTTCAGGAGCGGAAAGGCGACCAGGGCGAAGGGCAGGATCGCCACCGCGCGCGTGGAGAGGACAAGGCCCCACGCGACCGCCGCGAGCAGGATGCGGCGCCCCGCGAAGGCGCCGGGCCGGTTTCCCGCATGGACAAGCCAAGCCACGAGAACCATGTTGGAGAACAGTTCACTGCGGACGACGACCTCATACAGGAACAACGGAAGACCGGCGAGCAGCAACAAGACGAAGGCCGCGGACGAAGTCTCGCGCGCGACGCGCAGGGCCAGAACGACGAAGGCCCCCAGCGCCGCGAACTGGAGGAGCCCGACGTCGCCGAGCCACCAGAATGGAAACGCCAAGACGAACAAACCGGGAAATCCGCTGATATAGTTGCCAAGGTGCGTGCGCACGTAGGGATATTCTCCCCGGGCGAAGGCGTCCCAAAACCGGGAGAGGGCGCTCCACCGATCGATGTTCAGGTGTTCCGGATCGACGCGCAAATAGGCTGCGAGCAACACGGCGGCGTACCCCGCCACGCCGATCCACAAGATGAGCTTGCCTTTCCTTCCCGACGGCACTCGCGTCGATAGCCAGCGTGCGACGAAGACATGGAAGGCGAAAAAGGCGAGGAACGCCGCAAGCGCGAGCCAGGGCGAAACTCCGGCCCTGGGCCCGTACTTCACGGCGAACAACGTGCCGGGAAACGCGGTCGCCGCGAGCGAGGCCCATGCTCCGCGAGACCCGAAAAACCCGGCGGATGCGAAGGAATTCGATCGAATCGTGGAGGACATGCCGGCCTAAAGTACCCTTTCCCATGGCTTTCGCGTGGGGCGCATTCATCCTAGATTTGCCCTTCCGGATTCCAACGGAACCTCCGGATTCGCGAAAAAAGGATATTGAGCCCTCATGGAAAGCCGCTACTCCCCGCAAGACATCGAATCGAAGTGGTACGCCGACTGGGAACGGTCGGGCGCCTTCGCTCCCAAGGGTCGCGGGAAGAACGCGGACACGCCCTTCACGATCGTCATCCCGCCGCCCAACGTCACCGGCGCCCTGCACATGGGACACGCGCTCAACAACACGCTGCAGGACGTGCTGATCCGCTTCAAGCGGCTGCAAGGATTCAAGACCCTATGGCAGCCGGGCACCGACCACGCGGGCATCGCCACCCAAAGCGTGGTGGAGCGCATGCTGCAAAAGGACGGCGTCAGCAAGCACGACCTCGGGCGCGAGAAATTCATCGAGCGCGTCTGGGACTGGAAGGGCGAATACGGCGGCCGCATCGTCTCGCAACTCAAGCGGCTGGGCTGCTCATGCGACTGGTCGCGCGAACGCTTCACCATGGACGAAGGCCTCTCCCGCGCGGTGCGCGAGGTGTTCGTGCGCCTGCACGACGACGGCCTGATCTACCGCGGCGCGCGCCTGGTGAACTGGAGTCCCGCCCTGCAAACGGCGCTGGCCGACGAGGAAGTCGAGAACAAGGAGACCAAGGGGCATTTCTGGTCCATCCGGTATGCCTTGGAGGAGGATCCTTCGCAGGGCATCGTGGTGGCCACCACTCGCCCCGAAACCTTGTTCGGGGACGTCGCGGTCGCCGTGCATGCCGAGGACGAACGCTACAAGCATCTCATCGGCAAGAACGTCCTGATCCCCATCATCAACCGGCCCATTCCCGTGATCGCCGACGAGCACGCCGATCCCGAAAAGGGCACCGGCGCGGTGAAGATCACTCCCGCCCACGACTTCAACGACTACGAGGTGGGGCTGCGCCACGGGCTCAAGCCCGTCGTGGCGATGAACCTCGACACCACCCTGAACCACGAGGCGGGCCCCTACGCGGGCATGAAGCGCTTCGACGCGCGCAAGAAGCTGGTGAAGGAGCTGGAGGAGAACGGACAACTCGTCGCCGTCG
>DATAHJ010000019.1:0-5147 GCA_036263275.1 Fibrobacteria bacterium
GCCGTCCTCGTCCCGACGCGCGCCGTCCCCGGCGAAGTAGAGCCCCGGGATGTCGCTCCAGTACTGCTTCACATAGCGGTCGGGGTCGTTGTAGATCGTCCGCATCATCGCCGGCCACGGCCGCCGGATCACGAGGTATCCGCCCTGGTTCGGCCCGACCGGCTCGCCCGACCTCGTCACCACGTCGGCGTCGATGCCGGGCACGGGCAGCGTCGCCGAGCCCGGCTTCGTCGGGGTGGCGCCCGGCAGCGGCGAGACGAGTATTCCGCCCGTCTCCGTCTGCCACCACGTGTCGACCACCGGGCAGCGCCCGCCGCCGATCACGTCGCGGTACCACATCCACGCCTCGGGGTTGATGGGCTCCCCCACCGATCCCAGCAGGCGCAGCGAGGAGAGGTCATGCTTGCGCACCGCGTCGTCCCCCCACTTCATGAAGGCGCGGATGGCCGTGGGCGCGGTGTAGAACACGCTGACCTTGTAGCGCTCCGCGATGTCCCAGAAGCGGTCGACGTCCGGATGGTTGGGCGCGCCCTCGTACATCACGACGGTCGCCCCGTTGGCCAGAGGCCCGTAGGCGACGTAGCTGTGTCCCGTCACCCAGCCGATGTCGGCCGTGCACCAGTACACGTCGTCGTCGCGCAGGTCGAAGACATAGCGGGTCGTCAGCATCGCGCCGAGCAGGTAGCCGCCGGTGGTGTGCAGGATGCCCTTGGGCTTTCCCGTGCTTCCGGATGTGTAGAGCACGTAGAGGGGGTGCTCCGCGGGCAGTTCCGCCGCCCGGTTTTCTTCGGAGACGCCGGCTATCGCGTCGTCCCACCAGATGTCCCGCCCCGCCACCATGTCGATGGGCTGGGCGGTGCGCTTCAGCACGATGCAGGTCTTCACCGAAGGCGTGTTCTTGAGCGCCTCGTCCACGGTGTGCTTGAGCGGCACGACCTGGCCGCGTCGCCAGCCGCCGTCGGCCGTGACCACGGCCACCGAGGAAGCATCGTGGATGCGATCCACCAGCGCCGGCGCGCTGAAGCCGCCGAAGATGATGGAGTGCGGCGCGCCGATGCGCGCGCAAGCCAGCATGGCGATCACGAGTTCAGGCACCAGCGGCATGTAAAGCGCCACCGAGTCGCCGGCCTTGACACCGCGCGCCTTCAGGGCGTTGGCGAAGCGGCATACCTCGGCATGGAGCTGTCGGTAGGTCAGCGTGCGGCGGTCGCCGGGCTCCCCTTCCCACAGGATCGCGGTCTTGTCACCGCGCGTGGCGAGGTGGCGGTCGAGGCAGTTGAACGAAGCGTTGAGCGTGCCGCCCTCGAACCACTTCGCGAAAGGAGGATTGCTCCAGTCGAGCACCCGGTCCCACTTGCGGAACCAGTCGAGCGACTCCGCCTGTTCGGCCCAGAAGGCTTCCGGCTGCTCGACGGATCGCTTGTGCAGCGCCTCATATTCGGCGAAGGAACCGACGGCCGCGCGCTTTGCGAAATCCGCCGGCGGGGGGAACGTGCGGTTCTCGCGAAGGACGCTTTCGATGTTCTGGGACATGAGGGCTCCGAAGGCGAACGGAATGGCCCTTATTATACGTCAATACGCTGGGAATGGCCGGAGGATAAGGCGGTAAAAATGATGGAATGAGGAAATGATGAATGATGGAAAAAGGCCTTGCCTCACATCATTCCATCATTTCCTCATTCCATCATTTGACTTTCCGTTCGCTTACAGCGACCGGTCGGCCATCAGCAGGCACACCTGCCGGAGATGACTGGCGGCGGGCGTGTCCGGCAGCGTCTCGAGGAAGGCGAGCCCTGCACGCACGTGGTCGAGGGCCATGCCGCGCGCGCGCACGAAGGCGCCCGAGGCGTCCAGCAGCGAGCGGATGTCGGCCTGGTTGCCATTGAGCTGCGGCTGCGAGAGCATCGCCAGCATGTGCGCCTTCGCGTCCGGGGCTGCGTCGGTCAGGTATAGAATAAGCGGCAGTGTGAGCAGCCCGTTTTGCAGGTCCGAGAATGGGCGCTTGTCGAGCCCGTCTCCCCCCACGCCGTAGTCGAGCAGGTCGTCGACGATCTGGAAGGCCAAGCCGAAATCGCGGCCCAGCCGCGCGGCGCGCTTTGAGTCTTCGGGTCCGAAACCCGCGATCAGGGCGCCGCACTCCCCACAGGCCTCGAACAGCGCCGCCGTCTTGCCCGCGATCACCTCGCGGTATTCCTCGAGGGTGAGGTCGAGGCGACCGGCGCGCTCGACCTCAAGGGCCTCGGCGCTGATCAGCGCGCTGGAGGCGCGGCAAAGGCTCAGGGGCACTCGGCGATCCGGATCCTCCCAGATCAGTTCCATCGCCTTCGAGAGCGCATAGTCGCCCAGGAGCACCGCCGTGCGATTGCCCCAGCGCTGGTGCGCGGTCTTCTCGTTGCGGCGCAGGTCGCTGCCGTCGATGATGTCGTCGTGGATGAGCGAGCCCAGGTGGATCAGCTCGATGGCGGCGCAGACGCGCTCGGTGCGCTCCATGCGGGCGGCGTCGGCTTGCCCCCCGGACTGGGCCAAAAGCAGCAGGAAGGTCGAGCGGACGCGCTTGCCACGTCGGGTCAAGAGCTGCTGGAGGTTGCGGGAAAGCTCGCCGGGGGCGCTTTGGGCCACCGATTCCATGATGGCCTGCACGCGTTCGAGCCCGGCGGAGACATACTCCCGGGCCTCTCCCAGCACCGCGGCATAATCCGCGCGAACGAGCGTATCCTTCACGTATCGAACTCCCTGAAACCGATTCAAGCGAAGTCCAAATATAGGAACGCGTTGGAACAAGAGAGCGAGGCGAGAAGGGGCTGAAGCATCCAGCCAATTTGCCCAAAAGAAGGCAGAAACCGGCCATCGCCTTCCTGCTCTTCGCCCTCGCTGTTAGCTTTCCTCTCCATGCTTCCTTCCGTCTATTACTGGCTTCGCGTGCAATCTTCCCCCGACACCGCCGAGCTGGACCAATTCCGCCTCATGGAGCTCGGCGCGCTGGGCACCGAGGAGGAAGAAAAGACCGCCACCGTGATCCGCGCCTGCTTCGAAACCCCCGAAGCCTTGGCCGAGGCGCGCGCCGCCTTCGGCGAGGCCGCGATCGACGGCGGAGAATCCCCCTGGGAAGATTGGGACCGGAGTTGGCGCGAACGACAAGTCCCCGTCGAAGTAACCCCCCGCCTTGTGGTTTGCCCTCCTTGGGTCGACGCGCCCGCGAACGGGGAGCATGTCATTCGACTTGAGGCCAAGATGGCCTTCGGGACGGGTTCGCACGAGTCCACGCGCATCGCGTCGTTATTGATGGAATCGCTGCAACTGCTGGAAAAATCAGTTCTTGACGTCGGCACGGGGACGGGAATTCTGGCGATTTACGCGGCCCAGCTGGGCGCGGGACGTTCGGTGGGTTTCGACATCGATCCGGTTGCCGGGCCCTGCCTGCGCGAGAACCTCGACCTGAATCCCATGTCGGCCGGCGTTCCCGAGTTCTACGTGGGCACGCTCGACGCCCTCAAGCCCCAAGCGCGCTTCGACATCATCGTGGTCAACATGATCCGCACCGAAACCTGGCCTTATCTCGGGGATCTTGTGGAACGCCTCGCCCCGGGCGGACGGCTGGTTTTTTCAGGCCAACGCGTGGAGGACCAACCGCATTGGACGGAATGGTTCGACAAGGCGGGGGTATCCGTCGTCGGCGAAGTGACTCTCGGTGAGTGGTGGGGGTTCGCCGCGACGCGGCGATGAGTTACGAATTACGAGTTACGAGTAGAACGCAGGGGTATCCCCCTCGATTCGTAACTCATCACTCGTAACTGAAAAGGACCCATCCCGGTACTCGCAAGCCGGATCGCGGCACAGGGTGCCGAAGCCTACCGTTGCTGCTTTCGCCCTGGCGGGGTTCGGATCGGCGCGCCTTGCGCGGGGCCTGTATTTCCCGGGATGAGCAGTTGAAACTTACTTGGAATCAGCCGGAAGGGCAATGCCGCCTTCCGGCTTCCGTTTGCCGTCTTTTCAGGCGGTCCGGATGCCTGAGCGCAGACTCATGCGCGTCGCGTGACGACGCCCTGAGGCACGGCGGGAAACCCGACTTTCCGCCGGCATGCTCCCGTTGAACCAACCGATCAGTTGCAGGACTTCCTCGACCCAGTTCTCGCCCTTCTCCTTGAGGACCTCGGCGATGCGCAGGGTGATGGCGTGCTTGTTCTTGAGTGTGCGGATCATGGCTCCCCTCCTTGAAATGTCCTCCTGAATATGGAGCTTCAAGGAAGCGATGTCCAGCTTTTTCGACACGGGAAACACATCGTTACCCGCGATAAAAACGGCGTTACTCGAGGACCTCGCCGGAGGACTTCTTGCGGGCCCGGAGGTCGCGAAAAAAGCCCTTCAGCATCCCGAGGCATTCCTCCTCCATCGCCGGGCCCTCCACTTCCACCGCGCGGTTGATGGGGTTGTCGCCCAGGATGTCGAAGGTGGAGCCCAATGCGCCGAGCCGCTTGTCGCGCGCGCCATACACCACGCGGGCGACGCGGCCGTTGAGGATCGCGCCCGCGCACATCGGGCAGGGTTCGAGCGTGACGTAGAGCGTGCAGCCGTCGAGGCGCCAGTTCTCAAGGGCTTGGCAGGCGGCGCCGATGGCTAGGACCTCGGCGTGCGCGGTGGGGTCGCGCAAGGTTTCCATGCGGTTGCAGCCGCGCCCCACGACGCGGCCGTCCTTCACGATCACGCAGCCGATGGGCACCTCGCCCTCGGCGGCGCTCTTCTCGGCCTCCCGCAGGGCCATCCGGAGATAGCGCTCGTCGAGGGCCGCCTGCGATTCGGAGGGAATCTCGATCATGCGCGCGCCGCCTTCCACCACAGCCATCCCGTCAGCGGCAGGAAGAGGATGTTGCCGAACCAGGCCGCGAAGATGGGGTTCACCCCGCCGCCCTCCCCCATCACGAGGCCGATGCGCAGGGCGACGTAGTAGAGGAAGGTGACGAGCAGGCCCAGGCCGAAGTTGCGGGCAAGGCCCGTCCGCACCGCGCCCACGGCGAGCAGGGCTCCCAACGCGGCCATGACGAGATTCACCAGCGCGCTGGCGATGCGGAAGTGCCAGTGTGTCCGCAGGAGGTGCGACGGCTCGCCGTTGCGGCGCAACACCCCGATGCGCTTCGAGAGCTCGGCCATCG
>DATAHJ010000020.1:0-9230 GCA_036263275.1 Fibrobacteria bacterium
AAGATCAAGGCCCAGATCCAGGAAGCCGTGGATTTCGCGGACGAGAGCCCCGAACCGCCTATCGAAGAGTTGTCGCAGCACGTATACATGGACGAAGCGGGGAATCCCTGATGGCCGTGATGGAAATGAAAGAGGCCATTAACCAGGCCTTGAAAGAAGAGATGATCCGGGATGAGAAGGTTTTCATCCTGGGCGAAGAGGTGGCCGAATTCAACGGCGCCTACAAGGTGACCAAGGGCCTTCTGGACCATTTCGGCCCCAAGCGCGTCATCGACACCCCCATCTCGGAGACCGGCTTCACCGGGCTCGCGGTGGGCGCGGCCATGATGGGCCTGCGCCCGGTGGTCGAGTTCATGAGCTTCAACTTCTCGTTCGTGGCCATCGACCAGATCCTCTCGAACGCCGCCAAGATGTACTACATGTCCGGCGGCCTGTTCCCCGTGCCCATCGTGTTCCGCGGCCCCAACGGAGCGGGCCCGCGCGTGAGCTCGCAGCACTCGCACAACGTGGAGTCGCTGTACGCCCACTTCCCCGGGCTCCATGTGCTCTCGCCCTCGAACCCGGCCGACGCGAAGGGCATGCTCAAGGCGGCCATCCGCTGCAACGACCCCGTGATCTTCCTCGAGAACGAGCTCAACTACTCGCTCAAGGGCGAAGTGCCCGAGGGAAGCGACCACATCGTTCCCATCGGCAAGGGCAACATCGTCCGCGAGGGCTCGCACGTCACGTTGATCGCCTGGTCGCGCATGATGAGCCTCGCGCAGAAGGCCGCCGAGGAGCTGGCGAAGCAGGGCGTCGAGGTCGAGCTGCTCGACCCGCGCAGCCTCAAGCCCCTCGACATGCCCCTCATCGCCGCGTCGGTGAAGAAGACCGGCCGCGTGGTGGTGGTGGAGGAAGGCCACTTCTTCTGCGGCCTCGGCGCGCAGATCTCCGACAGCATCTACCGCGACCTCTTCGACTACATCGACGCGCCCATCGCGCGCGTGGCGCAGAGCGAGAACCCGATGCCCTACGCGGCCAACCTCGAGACCGCGACCATGCCCACGGTCGGCCGCATCATCGAAGCCGTGAACCAGGTGACCTACCGCAGCTGATTTCTTGTACGGGCGCAACATGTTGCGCCCCAACAGGGGAAAGCCCCCGAAAGGACAAAGGCCCATGCCTACCAGCATCCTCATGCCCAGCCTCAGCCCCACCATGGAAGAGGGCGTCCTCGCCAAGTGGCTCGTCAAGGAAGGCGACCTCGTGAAGCCGGGCACGCTGCTCTGCAGCGTGGAGACCGACAAGACCACCGTCGACTACGAGAGCATGGACGAAGGCTACGTCCGCAAGATCATCCTGCCCGCGGGCACGAACGCCAAGGTCAACCAGCTCATCGCGGTGCTCGCCGATGACAAGGACGAGGACATCTCGGCCTTCCTCGCGAAGGAGACCGAAAAGAGCGCCAAGGTGGCGGGCGGGGAGTCTGCCCCGGCGCAGGCCGGGGCTGCGGCCCCTGCGCCGTCCGCGAACGTGGCCTCGGCTCCCGCTCCTGCGGCCCCGGCCGCAACGCCCGCGCCTGCGGCGTCTCCCGCCCCGGTTGCCGCTCCGGCGGCTCCTGTCGAGGCGGGTTCCGGCAAGTCCTCCCCGCTCGCACGCAAGCTCGCGGCGGAAGCCGGGATTCCCGTCGGCTCGATCGCGGCCACCGGCCCCGGCGGCCGCGTGATCGCCCGTGACGTGGAAGCCGCGAAGGCCAATCCTCCCGCCGCCGCGCCCGCAGCGAAAACCGCCAGCGGAAAGTCCGAGGTGATTCAAACCCCCCACTTCGGCTCCCTCGCCCCGGTCGCTCCCACGCGCGACGTCCCGCTCACCAACATGCGCAAGATCATCGGCAAGCGCCTGCTCGAATCC
Organism: Fibrobacteria bacterium; assembly: GCA_036263275.1. Classification (GTDB taxonomy): domain Bacteria; phylum Fibrobacterota; class Fibrobacteria; order UBA11236; family UBA11236; genus UBA11236. Next base: position 1,891 of record DATAHJ010000020.1, read on the forward strand.
GCGCAGACCACGCCGGTGTTCTTCGTCACGCAGAAGATCGAGGTGGACGCGCTGAATCGCGTGCGCGCCGAGCTGAACCGCGCCGCGGGCTACAAGATCTCGGTGAACGACTTGATCGTGAAGGCCAGCGCGTTCGCGCTGCGCCAGTACCCGGCCGTGAACAGCTCCTTCCACGGGGACTTCATCCGCGAGAACGCCAACATCGACATCTGCGTCGCCGTGGCGATCCCCGACGGGCTCATCACCCCCATCGTCAAGAACGCCGACCAGAAGGGCCTCGGCGCGATCTCGCAGGAGGTCAAGGCGCTGGTGGGCAAGGCCAAGGCCGGCAAGCTCTCCCCGGAGGAATTCCAGGGCGGCACATTCACCATCTCGAACCTCGGAATGTTCGGCGTGGACGAGTTCACGGCCATCATCAACCCCCCGCAGGCGGCCATCCTGGCCGTGGGCGGCACCTCCTCCGAGGTCTACCTCGACAAGGACGGCACTCCGAAGGAGCGCCAGGTGATGAAGGTCACCATCAGCGCCGATCACCGCGTGGTGGACGGCGCGATGGCCGCGCAGTTCCTCAGCGGCCTGAAGTCGCTGCTTGAAAACCCCGTTTGGTTGATGTTGTAACCGGAGATCATCGTGGAAAACACATACGACATCCTCGTCATCGGCAGCGGCCCCGGCGGCTACGTGGCCGCCATCAAGGGCGCGCAGGCCGGCAAAAGGACCGCCCTCGTCGAGAAGGCCGACCTCGGCGGCATCTGCCTCAACTGGGGCTGCATCCCCACCAAGGCCCTGCTGAAGTCCGCCGAAGTGTTTGACACCATCAGGCATGCCGACAGCTTCGGCGTAAGCGTGGGCGAGCCCAAGGCCGACTTCGCGAAGGTGGTCGACCGCTCCCGCGATGTCGCCAAGCAGAACAGCAACGGCGTGCAGTTCCTGATGAAGAAGAACAAGATCGAGGTCGTGAAGGGACAGGCGAAGATCCTGGCCAAGGGCCTGGTCGAAGTGACCGGCGCGGACGGCGCCAAGCGCTCGCTCAAGGCGGGCGCGATCGTGATCGCCACCGGCGCGTCGCCGCGCCAATTCCCGCAGTATCCCATCGACGGCGAAAGCTTCCTCACCTACCGCCATGCGCTGGCCCTCAAGGAGCAGCCCAAGAAGCTGCTCGTGATCGGCGCGGGAGCCATCGGCGTGGAGTTCGCCTACTTCTACAACACGCTGGGCACCGAGGTGCACGTGGTGGAGATGGCCCCGCAAATCCTCCCCGTCGAGGACGAGGAGATCGCCAAGGGCCTCCTGGCCGCCTTCAAGAAGCAGGGCATCCATTGCCATGTGGGCGCGACCGTGGAAGTCAAGAAGGGCAAGGACGGCGTCGAGGCGAAGATCGTCGGGGCCGACAAGCAGGAAACCGCCGTCACCGTCGACAAGGTGCTGGTGGCCGTGGGCATGGTGCCCAACTCGCACGACCTCGGCCTCGAGGCGGCGGGCGTGAAGGTCGACGCGCGCGGCTTCATCGCCGTGAACGCGCATCAGGAGACTTCGCTCGCCGGCGTGTACGCCATCGGCGACGTGGCCGGCAAGCAGCTGCTCGCCCACAAGGCCTCCGCCGAGGCCGAGGTCGCGGTCGCGCACATCCTTTCGGGCAAGGGTCACGGCCTCGACTACGGCCAGATCCCCGGCTGCACCTACTGCCAGCCGCAGGTGGCCTCCGTAGGCCTCACCGAGAAGGCCTGCAAGGAGAAGGGCATCGCGGTCAAGATCGGCCGCTTCCCCTTCGCCGCCAGCGGCAAGGCGCGCGCCATCGGCCACACCGAGGGCCTCGTCAAGCTGATCTTCGGCGCGAAGCACGGCGAACTGCTGGGCGCGCACATCCTCGGCTCGGAAGCGACGGAGCTGCTTGCGGAGCTGGGTCTCGCGATGAAGCTGGAATCGACCTGGGAAGAGATCGCCCACACCGTGCACGCGCACCCGACCTTGTCGGAAGGCGTCATGGAAGCGGCGATGGACAGCCAGGGGATCAGCCCGCACCTGTAAAAAGGAAAGCGAAAAGAGAAAGGCGGAAAGAGAAATCATTTCGCTTTTCCCTTTTCGCTTTTCGCTTTCCATGTCTCCCCTCCTCTACCCCGACGATCGCCCGTCTCCTTGGCCCACCGGCGAGGATGCGGGGCACGCGGCAGGAACACCGTACCGAACCTGGATTCCGGAGAAGCCCCTCATCGTGCTGGGTTACTCGCAGGATCCGAAAGCCGAGTTGAATACCGAAGTCATCGTCGCCGACGGCATCCCCGTGTACAAGCGGCGCGGCGGCGGCGGCGCGGTGTATCTCGACGCCGGCTGCGTGTGCGTGGCGTGGCGCATTCCGAAGCGCGAGGCCTTGGGCATCCACGATTATTTCGGGGCGGGAAACTCCGCGGTCGCCCGGGCTCTCCGTGGAGCCTTTGGAATCGAAGCGGGGCCGCGCGGCATCTCGGATTTGGCCGTCCCGACTCCCGCCGGATCACGCAAGATCCTGGGCTCGTCCCTGCACCTGCCGCGCGAACATGCCCTCTACCTCGCCTCGATCCTGGTCGACACTTCCGTCGCAAAGCTTGACCGCTATCTGCGGCATCCCACCCGCGAGCCGGATTATCGCGGTGGAAGGACCCACGCGGATTTCGTGGTGAACTTGGCGGAACTGGGAGCGGGCGTCACGCCGGAGAAGGTGCGGGAAGCGGTGGAGCAAGAAATCAAAATGATGAATGATGGAACGATGAATTGATGGTCCGGCCACTGCTTCCATCATTCCATCCCTTTATCATTCCATCATTTCTTCGTCAGTTCCTCCGGCCGCTTCTTGAAATACTCGAACCGCCACTTGAAGACGCGCACGGGATCCGGATGCGCGGCGTAGCGCGCGTAACGGTATAGCATCGCCACCGCGGAGCCCGCGGTCACCACCCGCTCGCTGCCGTCCTTCAGCGCGATGCGGATCGTCATGAAGGGCGCTTCAAGCGCCGCGCCGCCGCCGAGGCTGTCGCCCCCGGGCACGAAGAAGTCGATCTTGAACTGGGAGGCGTGCAGGAACATCTTGGCGGCATCGGCCCGCAGCGCGGGCCGCGCGGCGGGAGAATCGGGAGCGGTCAGCACGTAGTCGCTGTCACCGGAGCGCTCCAGACGCCAGGAGACCGTGGTGAGGGCGGGAGAGACGCTGTCCGCCGATTTCCATTCCACCTGGATGGAGCGGATGTCCTCCGGCGCGAAGGGAGCCTTCGGATAGAAGAGGTTCGTGTCCTTCCAGTCCACCGGGCGCGAGGAGAAATCCCAGATGAACGTGCCGGGAGAGCGGTATACCTTCGCCTCTCCCTCTTTCTTCCAGAACAGCGAGCCGTAGTCGATGCCCGAGAGCTTTCCGAGCTGGATGCGGTGGATCGCACCGTCCGTCGTCTTCCACTCGACGCGCTTGGTTTCTTCGGGGTTCAGGCCGTACTCGACGAGATCCTCCCCGACCGCGGAGTCGGCCACGGTCTCCCGGGCCTCCAGCGAGGCCAAGGCCCCGAGGGCGCGGCGAAGGTGCGTCGAATCCGCGGGAAACCCGTCATCGGACGTGACCCAGCGCCCTTCCTTGGGGGACAAGGTCACGCTGTCGCCCAGATAACGAATGGTCAGCGAAGCGGCATTGTCGAAACGGGTGTCGGTGAAGACGGGATGGGGACGCGCGGCGAAGACGTCGCGCCACTTCATGAATGCCACCACCAGCCCCAGCACCAGGGCGGCGGCGAGGAGCGCGACGAGGGCCTTCTTCATGGGCTTAGGCCGCGCCGCGACGACGGCGGCGCACGGCCGCGATGGCGCCGATCGCGAGCAACAACAAGGGCGCGACGAGGAGGTTGACGGCGACGGCCCGGTTCCGATATTTCGAGACGAGGGTTTCATCCAGCGGCGCGTCGTCGAACTGTCGGCTGCGCACGCGGATCAGCTCGGGATCGAGCGCGAGGTAGTCCAGCGCGTTCAGCATGAAGTGCGGGTTGCCGATGGCATGCGTGTAGCTGAGGTAGAAATCACTGGCGAACAGGGCGTCGGCGACAACCATCACGCGGGCGTCGCCCTTCGACGAGGGAAGGATATGGGCTGCCTCCTCGGGCGGGATGCTGTCGGGAGCGCCGGAAGCGTAATGCGACGTGAGCTTGCCCGTCAGGAGCGCGGCGATGGGATAGACGGCCTGATTTTCGGGGGAGGGCGGCTGATATTCCCCCAGCTCGCGCGGGTAGAGGTTTTGCGGTCCTTCCTCGGCCCAAGCCTCGGGGGAGCTGGTCACCAGCGTGTCGATGCGCGCGCCCGGCTGCGCGGCGGGATCCAGCGCGAGCGAAGAGGTCCATGGGAAGCTGAGCGACTGCAGCGAGGCTGTCACGGGATTGTCACCATTGAGGTTCTGATACCCCGGGATGATCCAGTACGGGTACGGGGTCGGGAACAAGGCCTTGCCGAAGCGCACCACTTCCCACTGGCGAGGCTCCATCACGATGTTCGAGCGCACGCCCATGCCATAGTGCGCCAGGAGGTCGCCATAGCCGTTCTCGGCGGGAGTGCCGGTGATGCCCTCCACGACGCCCACGTCCATGCCCGGGGTGAGGAAGATCACCGGCCTGCCCGTCATCGCGAACTGGTCGATGCGGAACTTTTCGACCTCCGAAAGGCGACGCGGGGCGGCGACGAGCAGCAGGCTCACGCTGTCTGGGACCGGCGCGAGGTCGACCCGCGTCCGTTCGGGATGGTAAAGCTCTTCCATGCCGCTCGCGACCACGCTGAAGTTGGCCGGAAAGCCCTCACGGGGAGGTTCCTGGGGCAGCGTGAAGGAAAACTCCGCGCCGGGGGCGCCTTCGACGATGCCGATGACCTTGGCCTTGCCCGTGAGGCGCATGAGGCGCACGACGATCTCATACTCCAACGTCTCGAGGTTTTCCAGGACCGGAAAGACTTCCTTCTTGTCCCCGCGCACGAGCGCGAGGCCGAAGAAACCTTTCTTCACCTGCATGCCCTCGCGGCTTTGCTCCTGCAGCTGCACTTCCTCGATGCCCATGGACAGGGCTGCCTGGCGCTTGAGGGTGTCGGCCCCGGGGTCTTCGAAGATCACGGCGAAGCGCCCGTTGGAACGGGCCTCGAACTCGCGCAGCAGGTCGACCGCGCGGGTGCGCACCTGCTGGAACTGCGAGGGCAGGTCGCGCGACATCACCACCCGCGCGGTGAGGCGCCCGGGCAGGGCGCGCAGCACCTTGAGCGAGGCCGGGCTCAAGGTGAACTCGCGGTCGCGCGTGAGGTCCACTCGGCCATGCACGAACAGTTGGCTGACCAGCGCGGCCGCGGCGAGCAGGACAATGACGGCGAACGTGCCCACCCACGCCGCGGTCCGGGAATTCAGCTTTCGATCGAGTCGCATCCCGCTGTCTCCCCTATTTCCATTTCCGGGATTCGATGCTCTTGGCATTCAGGTGCAAGAACAGCAGAACCACCGAGACATAATAGACCACGTCGCGCGAATCCAGCACGCCGCGCAGGATGTTCTGGAAATGCGTGAGAAGGCTGAGGTAGCCGCACGCGGTGGCGAACCAGCCTACGCTCCCGGCCCAAGTCGGCGCGACGCCCGCGGCGAGCAGCACGAAGGTCACCGCCACCGACGTCACGAAGGCGATCACCTGGCTCTCGGTCAGCGAGCTCGCCCAGAGGCCGATGGCGAGATAGGCCGCTCCCATCAGCAGCGCGCCCGCGTACGAGGCCGCGATCACGCCCCAGTCGGGCCGCCCGAAGAAGCCCACGGTGAGCGGCACCGTGAGGGTGCAGACAAGGGCGATGGCGAGGAACGCCGCCCCGGCGAAGAACTTGCCCAGCACCACCTCCGCATCGCGGAGGGGCATGGTCAGGAGCACTTCCAGCGTGCCGGACTTGCGCTCCTCGGCCCAGAGCCGCATGGCGATGGCCGGCACGAAGAACAGGAAAATCCACGGGAGCGTCTCGAAGTAGCCGCGCATCGAAGCCTGGCCTTCGCGGAAGAAATCGGCGACAAAGAAAAAGAAGCCGTTGGAGACGAGGACGTAGAAGAGGATGAACACCACGCCCAGCGGCGAGGCGAAGTAGGCCTTCAGCTCCTTGCCGAACACCGCGCAAATTCCCCGGAAGTTCACGATGCGCTCCTTTCTCGGGTCAGATCCGCGAAGACCTCTTCGAGCTTGGCGCGCTCGGCGCGCAGCTCGGCGAGGTCCCAGCCCGAATCGGCCGCCAGCCGGTACAGTTCGACCGAGACGTCGCGGCCGTCGCGCCCTCGCACGGCCAGGCGTGCGAATCCTTCCCGGCCCGCGTCCCCAGGGGACACCTCGACGGACTCTATGAAGGGCGCGGCCCCCAGGCGGTCGAGAATGCGCGCGAGGGTGTCTTCGCCCCGAATGGACGCATGCACCACCGTACCTGTACGGCCTGCGCCGAGGTCGCGGGGCGCGCCTTCGGCGACGATGCGGCCCTTATTGATGATGAGCACGCGGTCACTGGTCGCTTCCACCTCGGAGAGGATGTGCGTGGAGTGGATCACGGTGCGCTCGCGCCCGAGGTCTGCGATGAGGCCGAGGATGTCGCGGATCTGGTTGGGATCGAGGCCGGAGGTGGGCTCGTCGAGGATCAGCACGGGAGGGTTGTGGAGCAGCGCCTGCGCCAGTCCCACGCGCTGCCGGTAGCCCTTCGAAAGCTGCCCGATGGGGCGGCGGCGCACCGCCTCGAGCGAACAGTCGGAGACCACGCGCTCGAGGGCCGCCTTGCGGGCCTTGGGCGCGATGCCGCGCACCTGCGCGCAAAACTCCAGGAAGCCCGTCACTTCGGCATCGGGATAGAGCGGGCAGTTCTCCGGCAGGTAGCCGATCTGCTCGCGAACCTCCAGCGGATTGTCGAAGGTATCGAAGCCGCCCACCGAGGCCCGCCCGTTCGTCGCGGAGACGTAGCAGGTCAGGATCTTCATCGTGGTGGACTTCCCGGCACCGTTGGGACCCAAGAGACCCACCACCTCGCCCTGGCGCACGGCGAAGGAAACGCCGTCGAGCGCCGTGTGACGCCCGTAACGCTTGCTCAGCCCTTCGACTTCAATCATGCGTCGCGATTCTCCATGAATTTCGGATACCACCCGGGCCCAAAATGACCGCCTTGGGATGCGGCGAAAAGTGTCGGCAACATACTAAACGGAGAATGCCGGGGGCAACAAAGTCCGCGAAGAAAACCCCCAAATCGCACAGGGTCGGGTCTCTGGAATCGAAACCCGTTTCGGGACAGCCTCAGGTCACCCGCACATTGAACAGCACCCGCGCCGTCCACCCCGGCACGCTGACCTCATC
>DATAHJ010000021.1:0-3188 GCA_036263275.1 Fibrobacteria bacterium
GTCGCAGCGGCCCTGGATGCCGGCGGAACCTTTGCCGTGGAAACTCCGGCCGGAGTGGACGAACACGCCGCCGGCCTGCGCGCGGCGCTGGCGGCCATGGGGCGGGGACAGCGCGTGCTGCTCGCGGTGCCCGACACCGCCGCCGCCAATGCCCTGCGACATATCTTGCATCGCGACTTGCCCGCTGAAGCATCTCGCGTCGCCATATTGGGTCTTCCGTCCGACTACCCGAGCCGCGCGCGCCTCTCAAGCTTGGCCGAAAATCCCGCGCGCGTGCCGCCGGAAGAGCGCGCCGCGCTGCTGCCGCTCGTGGCCATCGCGGATCGCTTTCCGGGCTTGCCGGTGTGGGCGGGACGCGGCTTCTCGCCCGACCGCAACCGGGTGGCGTGGTCGCGCGCCCGCTGCGACGGTTGGGGTGACGACGCGGCGGCGCGCGAAGCGCGCGGGCGGGCGGGGCGCGCGGACGTGGTGATCGTCACCCACGCCGCGCTGTGCGCGCATGTCGCGCTCGACGGTGCGCTGCTGCCCGCCTGCGACGTGCTCGTGGCGACGGGCGCGCACCGCCTGCCCGACACCGCGCTCGAGAGCGCGGGCCGCCGCGTCACGCTGTTCCGCCTGCGCGACACCCTTCAATTGATGCGATCCTCGTCGGAGCACGGCGAGGGCGCGTGGGCCGACCTCTTTCCTTTCATCGCGGACGAAGGGCGCGAAGCGTGGAAGGATCGCTGGTTCGAACCCGACCGTGAATTCCAGAAGTTCCTGCAAAAGGCCGGGCGACGCGCGGAGAAGCTTCGCGCGGGCGGCGACTTCCGTGTGCGCTACGCGGAGCACGCGGCGCTGGCCTTCGGCGCCGATCCCGCGCCCACGCTCGACGCCCTGCGCGCGAACGAGGCCTTGCTGGAATCCATGGCGTCGAATCCTGAAGCAGGCAACGCCCATAGGATTTTAACGCGCCTCCGCGACTTCCGCAAGGATTTCGAATTCCTGTGCGCGGCCCACGATGCCGGGTGCATTTACTGGTTCGAAGAAGTCGCCAACCCCCACAAGGCCGCGCTGCGCGCCATCCCGCGCGACATGAGCGGCTTCGGGACCGCGTTCGCGAACCTCTTCGGGGGGCGTGTGTTCCTCTCCCCCGCCGTGCTCTCCGGCGCGGACCCGGACGCCGCGCGCGATGCGCGCGCTTTCCTGGTCGGCGCCGGCCTCCTCGCGCATGCCGATTCCGATGAGTCCGAGGACGCGGTGGTCGAACCTTTCGAAGCGCGGCGCATCCCTGACGATGCGCCACAACCGCGCTTCATCATCGCCTCGTTCGCGCCGCAAGCGGGCGGCGCCGAGCAGACGGAGGCCTTCGCGCGCTTCCTCTCCGAAGCGGCGGGTCCGCACATCCCCAAGGGCCTGCTCGTCTTTTGCCCCTCGCAGACGCAATTGCGCGGGCTCCACACCGCGCTCCGCGCGGTGCTTCCCCAAGGCATTCCGCTGTTGGCTCAGCACATCGACGGGAATCGCGACGCGATCACGCGCCTATATGCTTCGGAGCGCGGCGGCTGGGTGCTCGCCACCGAAGGGCTTGCCGGTCTGCGTGACGCGGACGGAAAAGCCCCGGCGCTGTGGATCGTGTCGCGCCTGCCCGTGCCGCCGCCGCATGACCCCGTCTTGGAGGCGCGCGGGGAACTGTTCCGCTCGGGGCGCGAGCCCTGGCGAACGGCCGCGATCCTGCGCGTCAAGCGCGAGTGGCACGCGCTGCGGCGCGGCGGAAGCGCGCCGGAAACCGTCTGGTTGACCGACTCGCGCGCCGCGGGCGAAGGCTCAGGCGCCCGTCTGGCGCGGGCCATGGGCTGGCAGGCCGAAACGGCGAAGGACATGGAAGCCTTGAGCTAATATTCCCCCATGCGTCGCCTTCTTCTCCTCCTCGCGCTCGCCTTGGGCCTCGTCCTCTCGGGCTGCTACAGCTTCTCGGGCAGCACGCTGCCCTCGCACCTGCGCACGCTGCGCATCCGGCCCATCGAGAACCGCACGCTGGAGTCGTCGCTCCCCGACCGCATCCTGCGCGGCCTGCAGGACGGCTTCCGCAGCCGCAGCAACCTGCGCCAGGTGAACGGCGCGGCGGACGCGGAACTCTTCGGGACGGTGACGCAGTATTCGCAGTCGCCGCAAAGCACGGCGGGCAGCAGCGTGACCACCTGGCGCGTCGACATCCTCTTCAAGGCCGTGTTCGTCGACCGCGTGCGCGGCGACACGCTCTACGCCGACGGCGCCATCCCCGGTTACGCCTACTACAAGCCGGATGCCGGGGAGACCGAGGAGACGGGCCGCGCCCGCGCCATCGACGCGCTGGTCAAGGTGGTGCTGGACAATACCGTCTCCGCGTGGTAAGTGGGGCTCCGGCCGCATACAGCGGACAGCTTACAGCAGACAGCGGGAATACGAACACGCAAAGCTGTCGGCTGTAAGCCGTAAGCTGTCAGTTCTTTAGTTTCCCCGAAATCGCGTCGACGCTCTTGCGGAAGCTGTCGTCCTTGTCCATCGCCTTCTCGATCGTCTTGATGGCGTGCACCACGGTGCTGTGGTCGCGGCCGCCGAAGCGCTGGCCGATGGATTTCAGCGAGGCCGAGGTGAGCTCCTTCACGAGGAACATCGCCACCTGCCGCGCCTGCGCGACCTCCTTGGTGCCGCGCCCCTGCTCCAGGATCTTGTCGACCTCGACGGCGAAGTAGTCGGCCACCACGGTGGTCACGTCCTCCGCGGTCACGCGCTTTTCCGGACGGCGCGCGCCCGTGCGGCGCACGATCTCCTCCGCGAGTTCCAAGGTGATGTCGGCATGCTGGATGGAGGCCTGCAGCAGCAGCTGGCGGATGGCCCCCTCAAGGATGCGGATGTTGGAATCGATCGACTCGGCAAGGTAGGAGATGACCTCCTCGGAGATGTCGAGATTGTTGGCCTGCGCCTTGCGGCGAAGGATGGCCTCGCGGGTTTCCCGATCGGGCAGCTGGATGTCGACGAAGAGGCCCCACTGAAACCGGCTGACCAACCGATCCTGCAGCCCCTTCAGCTCGCCCGGCGGGGCGTCGCTGGTGAGCACGATCTGCTTGCGGCTCTGGTGCAGGAAGTTGAAGACGTGGAAGAACTCCTCCTGCGTGCGGTCCTTGCCGCTGAGGAATTGCACGTCGTCCATGAGCAGCACGTCCACC
>DATAHJ010000022.1:0-1870 GCA_036263275.1 Fibrobacteria bacterium
CCGTCGTAGACGCGGCGCACGCTGCCGGATTCGAGGCGGTTGGAGTACGCGTCGTGTCCTTCCAGATCGAGGAAAAATCCCAGGCTCCCCTTGTCGCGGCGCATGTCCCCGTGGCCCAAGGTCATCAGCGGATTGCCCATCGTGTAGGCATCGTTCCCCCCGATGTCGAGGTACACGCCCAGGCCGTTCGCGCTGCCCGCACCCGCGCTCATGTCCACCGCCGTCGTCGAGTCGTCTCCGGCGGCGTCGAACAGCATCCCGAAGCCGCCGTCGTGCCCGCAACCTTGGCTCACGCCCTTGGAGACCCGCGCATCCTCGCCGGAGGCGTCGAGGAGCGTTCCGACCGCGAAGTGCACCCCCGCACCTTGCGCGTATTGATAGGCGTTGAAGCGATCGTTGCCCGCGTCATCCATCAACAAGCCCCACGCGAACCAGTACCCCGTGCCTTGCCCGAAGATGTCGGCGAGGTAGGTGTCGTTGCCTTCTTGATCCCACAGGATTCCGAGGCCTCCGGCGTAGCCCGGTGAGAATCCCGAGGAGAATCCCTGGCTCATGCTGAGGAAGTGATCGCGATAGCGCAGGTCGTCCACGAACACGGGTCGCGTGTCGTAACGGTCGTTGCCTTCCTCGTCCAGCAAAAGGCCAAGGCCGAAGGAGGAGGAGGCTCCTTGGGAAAGGTAAGCGCTTGAATACGAATCTTTCCCCGCGGCGTCCTGGAGGATGCCGATGCCGCGGAAGGCGAACCCCAGAGCGCCGCAGCGGGCCACGTATTCGTCGTCGCCCTTCGCGTCGTACAGGCGCGAAAAGCCCATCAGCGCGGAGCCGAAGGCGAAGTCCTTCCCCACGTAGCGGTCGTTCCCGGCGAGATCGGTGATGAGCTGGACGGAGAGGAAGGCCGCCGCGCCACCCACGCTGTCGCGCGCGACATACGTGTCGTTTCCCGAGACGTCGACCACCATCAGCCAGCTTCCCGGCCTTACGGAATCCGGGAATTCGTAGCGATCGTTCCCGCCGGGATCGAAGACGATGCCCTCATGGAGGCGATGGACGTCGTTTCCCTTCGTCCCGATGGCAACGGGAATGCCGGTCTTCAGGCGTGTTGCCTCGAGGTAGGCGATCGTGGCCTTGATTCCTTCGGTTTGCAGCATCCTTGTCAGGAAGGACAAGGCGCCTTCAAGGTCACGGGATGCGTTCGCGAGTTTCTGCATCGGCAGCTTGTCCGCAAGACCCATGATGGAATCCGTGGTCGCATCGCTCTGCAGCCGCTCGATCTCGCGTTCGATCGGATTCAGCAGCGTGTCTTCGACGGAGGGCCGAAACAACGGGGGGACTTCTCTCGCGAGGAAGGCCTGTTCGGCGGGGGAGAGCGCAGCCACGAATTCCCGAAGCGATACCCCGGCATTCATGGCGAGGTATCCCGCACGGCCGTCGGGCGATTTTTCAGGCTCGGGGGCGTCGATCCATTTCCACAGCGACCCGGAGCCGACGAGGCCGCCGATTGTCGCATGGGCGGTATCCAGGATGTCGCGGCGCAGCGCGGGCACGAGCGAATCGATGCTCCCGGGATTCCGCAGGAGCGACGTCACGACTTGGGGAGCCTTGGGTGGAATACCGGGGTAGTTCGTGAGCAGGTCGAGGTCCTGCGCGTGAAAGCCCGCGGGGCCCGCGAGCTTTTTCATCACGGTGTCCATCGGCCTCGGGATATTCATTGGCGCGGCTAGAATATCGCCCGCGGTTCCCATCCCGAATAGCAAAACGATCGCGGAGAAACCCCCAAGCCGGCCCATCGGCATCCTGGAGTCCTAAAGTCCCAGGCGAAGCCTGAGCAGGGCGACCACCTCGTCGCCGAGCGTGAGGCGCGTCAGGAGGG
>DATAHJ010000023.1:0-4182 GCA_036263275.1 Fibrobacteria bacterium
GCCTGATAGAGTTCGACAAGCGCGCGCGCGAGGCAGGCGTAATCCTCGAGGAACCCCTCGATGCCGAACTCCGGCCCGGCTCCCGAGTTCCACCCCCTTCGCCACAGCCCGCCTTCCGGGCGCTTTGCCTTGGCGAGCAGAAAATCCGCGCCGCGGCGCGCGCGCTCGAGCAATTCTCCATCGCCGAGCAGTCGGGAGGCCGACGCAAGAGCCTCGATCATGAGACCGTTCCATCCTGTCAGCACCTTGTCGTCGCGCATCGGTCGCTCACGACGCGCGCGATAGGCCAGCAGGTCGCGGCGCCCCTGCTCCCAAGCAAGTTCCGCCTCTTCCGGCCCCCAACCGTGCCTCGCTCCCCATTCCGGAACCGAGTGCGGCCGCAAAAGCACGTGACGGCCATGTTCCCAATGCGCCTCGCCCGCGTCGTCGCTTGTGTTCACGCAGAACAGGTCGGCGAATGCGGGGAAGCGATCCCCCAAAACCTCCGCGAGTTCCGCCCGCGTCCACACATAGAACAGTCCCTCCTCGCCTTCGCTGTCGGCGTCCAGCGCGGAGCAGTATCCTCCGCCGGGAGCCGACAATTCGTTCTCCACGAAGTCCGCGATGCCGCGCGCGATGGAGGCGTACGCGGGCTCGCGCAATGCGACGGAAGCCTCCGCATACAGCCGCAGCAACTGCGCGTTGTCGTACAGCATCTTCTCGAAGTGCGGCACCTTCCACTCGCCGTCCACCGAATACCGCGCGAAGCCGCCGGCAAGCTGGTCGTGAATGCCGCCGGCAAGCATGCGGTCGAGCGTGAGCCGCACCTGCTTCAGGATGCGCTCGTCCTTTTCGCGGACACTGTAGCGCAGCAGGAACGACCACTCGCAAGGCATGGGAAACTTGGGCGCGCGGCCCGTGCCGCCGTCGTCACGATCGAAGCGTGCGGCGAAGGACGCGACGGTCTCGGGCCAAGGCATCGGATCGGATCGCCTGGGGCCCGAGGCCCGCTCGAAGAGCCGGAGTCGCTCGGTGATCTTCCCCGCCTGTTCTTCAATGGCGGCGGGCTGCTCGCGGCCCATCGCCGCGAGGTTCTCAAGCAACTGGGTCCACTGTGCCTTGGGGAAATACGTACCGCCGTAAACCGGACGGCCGTCGGGCAGCACGAAGCAGTTGAGCGGCCAGCCGCCGCGACCGCTCATGAGTTGCACGGCGTCCAGGTAAACCTGGTCGACATCGGGCCGCTCCTCGCGATCGACCTTCACGCACACGAAGTCGCGATTCATGATGGCGGCTATGCCCTCGTCCTCGAATGACTCGTGGGCCATGACGTGGCACCAATGGCAGGCCGCGTAGCCCGAGCTGACGAGCACGAACTTGTTCTCGCGCCGGGCCTTTTCAAAGGCCTCGTCGCCCCATTCCATCCAGTCGACGGGGTTGTCCTGGTGCTGGCGAAGGTAGGGACTGGCGGCGCGGGCGAGGGCGTTGGGCATCGGGAACAGGAAAATTAGAAAGTGGGCTGAAGCCCGACTTCATGAAAACACGAATCGCTCACTCCTCCCCGGTCCCGCACCCTTCGGGACTCTCGTCCTCGGCCTTGAGCGTCTCGAACTCCCCGGCCGCGTCCGTGGGCACGAAGACCATCGAATCCCCGCTTAGGAGCTTCCACGTCAGCACGTAGTCGCGCACCGGCGCGCCGGCGAAGCGCAACGCCACGCTGTCGCTCACGGCCTCCACGCGCGCCTCGCCCATCTCTCCAAGCTTGAGAAGCGTGAGCGAAGGCGCGTCGCCCAGCGACACCTTGCGCACCGTCGCCTCTTCCACGGTGTCGCACCATGCGCATAAAAAGCGCGGCGACTGCTCGTCGCTCTCGATCACCAGGCTGCCGGCCTGCGTGCCCTTGACCCCGCAGGGAACAAACACCACCCATCCCTGCCCTTCCACGGGCGTGATGCGCGTCCACTCGCGGGGAAGCTGCGCGACCGCGGCGCGATCCTCGTCCGGAAGGCGAACGACATGGCCGCGCTGCCACGCCAACCCGTGCCATAAAAGGATCCCGCACAGCACCACCGCCGCGCCGTAAAGGGGAAGGATGATTTTTTTACCCGGAGTGCCGTCGGCCATGCGTCAAATATATCGTTCCTTTCGGGCCCCGAAAATGGGCGAAATCCGTTGAAAACAGCCTGAAATCCGGCTCGCGAACGAGGCGCGGGAGTATATTTTCGAGACGCATAAAATCGAACGAATCGAACAGAGAGAACAGGAAACACCGTGTCCGTGACGCAAACGCCCGCCTGGAAAGCCCTCGAATCCCATCGCGACGCCGTCGCGAAACTTCACCTCCGTGATCTCTTCGCGCAGGATCCCGCGCGCGCCGCGCGCTACGCAATGGATGCCGCCGGACTGCGTCTCGACTATTCCAAGAACCGGATCACCGATGAGAGCCTGAAACTTCTGCTCGACCTCGCGCGGCAGGAGAGGGTGGAAGCCGCGCGCGACGCGATGTTCCGCGGCGACAAGATCAACTTCACGGAGAAGCGCGCGGTGCTGCATACCGCGCTCCGCAAGCAGGGCAGCGAACCCGTCCTCGTCGACGGCGAGGATGTGATGCCGAAGGTGCGGGCCGTGCTCGCGCAGATGAAGGCCTTCACGGAGAAGGTGCGGTCGGGGGAGTGGAAGGGCCACACCGGCAAGGCCATCCGCCATGTGGTGAACATCGGCATCGGAGGCTCGGACCTGGGCCCCGTGATGGTGACGGAGGCGCTCAAGCCGTATGCTCGCAACGCTTCGGGGGCCGAACATATTTCGGTGCACTTCGTCTCCAACGTTGACGGCACGCACATCGCCGAGATCCTCCGTCGCGTGAACCTCGAGGAGACGCTCTTCCTCGTCGCCTCCAAGACCTTCACCACGCAGGAGACGATGACCAACGCGCGCACCGCGCGCGCCGCCTTGCTCAAGGCGCTCGGAGGCGACGAGAAAGCGATCGCCAAGCACTTCGCCGCCCTTTCGACCAACATCCCGGCCGTGAAGGAATTCGGCATCGACCCCGCCAACGCCTTCGCCTTCTGGGATTGGGTGGGAGGCCGCTATTCGCTGTGGAGCGCGATCGGCCTGCCCATCGCGCTCCACGTCGGCTTCGAGAACTTCGAGAAGCTGCTGAAGGGCGCCGACGCCATGGACCGCCACTTCCGCGAGGCGCCCCTCGAGGCGAACATGCCCGCGATACTGGCATTGCTCGGCGTTTGGTACACCGATTTCTTCGGCGCCGAGACGCATGGCGTCATGCCCTACGACCAGTACCTGCACCGCCTGCCCGCCTACCTGCAGCAGGCGGACATGGAATCGAACGGCAAGTTCGTGACGCGCGACGGCACGCGCGTCGACTACAAGACCGGCGCGATCCTCTGGGGCGAGCCGGGCACCAACGGCCAGCATTCGTTCTACCAGCTCATTCACCAGGGCACGCGCCTCATTCCCTGCGACTTCATCGCGCCCATGCGCTCGCACAACGCGGGCGTCAGCCCGGTGGACGACCACCATCGCATCCTGATGGCCAACTTCTTCGCCCAGACCGAGGCGCTGATGAAGGGCAAGACGCTCACGGAGGCATCCAGCGAGCTCAGGGCGCAAGGACTCTCCGACGCCGAGATCGCGGCGCTCGCGCCGCACAAGGTGTTCGAAGGCAACCGTCCCACGAACACCCTGGTGACGCCGGAGATCACCCCCGAAACCCTCGGGGCGTTGATCGCATTGTACGAGCACAAGATCTTCGTGCAGGGCGTGATCTGGCGCGTGAACAGCTACGACCAATGGGGCGTGGAGTTGGGGAAGCAACTGGCGAAGACCATCGAGGCCGAGTTGACGAAGGGCGACGCGAAGGCCCTCCATCACGACGCCTCGACGAACGCGCTGATGGGATATTATTGGGAGAATGCGGGAGGCTGATTCGCTGAAATCCGTTCTTCGCGGTTGGTGGTTGGTGAGAGTTCGCGGGTGTTTCTTCGTCGTTGGGGGTTGGTAGCGAAGTGCACTCCGGCATGTCCGCCACCAACTACCAACGAGAGCGCGTAAACCGCGAAAGACTTCCCGCCACCAACAGCGAAGTATCGCCCGCGAAGAGGTAATTTTCCCCCATGCTCCCCCTCTCCCCCCGCGCCCTCGGCATTTCGCCCTCGCCCACCGTCGCGATGGATGCACGTT
>DATAHJ010000024.1:0-7503 GCA_036263275.1 Fibrobacteria bacterium
TCGCGGTGAAAGCGGAAAGGCATCTCCAGCTGATGTTGGATCGTGAGCAGCGGGTTCATCGCCGCCGAAGGCTCCTGGAAGATCATCGCGATCTCCGCGCCGCGCGCGGCGCGCAGTTCCGCAGGCGACATCGCCAGCAGATCGCGGCCGCGAAACCACGCGTGTCCCGAGAGGACCACCGTCGTCGCGGCGGGAAGGAGCCGCAGCAGCGCGAGGCAGGTGACCGTCTTGCCGCAGCCCGATTCGCCCGCCAGGCCGAACACTTCGCCCTCGTTCACCTCGAAGCTCACGGAATCCGTGACGGCCACGACATTGTCCGGGCGTCCGCGATCGTTCGGATCTCGGAATCCGATCGACAGGTTCTCGACGCGCAGGAGGGGGACGGACATGGGGGAAAATTACACCCGTGGGGGCGAATAATTATCCTCCCGACATCGGCCCCATTTACATTTCCCCCATGCCCGCCGTCGACACCCGAACCTTCCTCGACCTCGCGACGGAGCTTGCCCGCGAGGCCGGCAAGCTCGCGCTGGAGCGCCGCAAGACGCTGAGGCCCGCCCGCGCGAAGGGCGTCAAGGACCTCGTCACCGAGGCCGACATCGAGTGTGACCGCCTCATCCGCGCGCGTGTCGAAGCCGCCTTCCCGGGCCATGACCTCCTGACGGAAGAGGAAGGGGCGCTGGACCACGGCAGCGAGTATCGCTGGATCGTGGATCCCATCGACGGCACGGTCAACTATTCGCGCGGGCTGCCGCTGTGGGGCAACTCCATCGCGCTTACCTATCATGGCGCAACGCTCTGCGGCGCGATCTACCTGCCGGTTTTCGACGAGATGTTCACCGTGGCGGCGGGCGAGGGCGCCTTCCTGAACGGCGCGCGCATCCATGTCAGCGACATCACCGATCCCGATGCGCTCATCCTCTCGCACGGCGACTACAACGTGGGTCCCGACCATCCCACGCGCCTGGCCCTCAACGCCGACAACTACGCGGCGCACGCGCGCCTCGCCGAGGGGGCACTGCGCGTCAAGTGCCTGGGCTCCTCGGTGGTCGAGGGATCGTACGTCGCATCGGGCCGCCTCGACGGCTATTTCATGACCACGCTCAAACCATGGGACGTGGCCGTGACGACCTTGCTCGTCGCCGAGGCGGGCGGCCGCGTCACCGAGCTTTCGGGCGCGCCGTGGACGCTGGAATCGCGCACGGCCCTGTTCAGCAACGGCGCCGCGCATGATGCGCTCGTGCGGGCGCTGGATTGGAACGGCAGGCGGGGCAATCCGTGAACTACCCCTACAACAACGTGTCGCCCGTCATCCGGGAATATCTGTCGGCGCACGGAGTCATGCCGGCCGACCTTCCACTCGCGGGAATCGCCGGGTCGCGGCGCGCATATTACCGGGTTCCGGTCGCGGGGTTCGTCCTGCTCGTCTCGCCGTCCGACGACGCCGACTTCGGCCGCTTCCTGCGCATCACCCAGTTCTACCGCCTGCTGCGCGTCCCCGTGCCGCGCGTCTTCTGCATCGACGACGACGCGCACCAGGTGTTGCTCGAGGACCTCGGTGAACGGCGCCTCTACGATCTCCTGCTTGAGGATCGCGCGGCCGGCCTCGCCGCCTATCGCTTCGCGCTCGACATCCTCGCCGACCTGCAGACGCGCTGCGACGCCTTCCGGCCCGAGTGCCCCGACGTGGCCTCGCGCGCCCTCGACCGTACCCAGCTGCAGTGGGAAACCTCCTACTATCGCGACAATTATCTCATCGGGCACCGCGGCCTCGCGCCTTCCCCGGAATTGCAGTCGACCTTCGATCTCCTCGCCGCGCGCGTCGACGCGCAACCCAAGGCGATCCTTCACCGCGACTACCAGTCGCAAAACCTGATGGTCAAGGACGACGGCACGGTCCACGTCATCGACTACCAGGGCAGCCGCGCGGGCTCGGTCTTCTACGACGCGGCTTCGCTGCTGCTCGATCCGTACGTGATGCTTGCCGGCGACGAGATCGATATCCTCCTGCGCCATCTGCATGGCAAGACAGGGGGGGTGTTCTCCGGGGACGCAGGTCGTTCGGTTTCCTTCGCGGACTTCCGGCGCTCGTTCCTGGAGTCGGGCCTCCAGCGCGTGATGCAGGCGCTCGGCGCGTATTGCTTCCTGTCCCGGGTGAAGGGAATAGCTTCGTTTGCGGAGCATATTCCGGCGGGGGAAGCCAGGCTGCGGTGGCTGATTCGGGAGACGGGTGGGGAGTGGCAGGGGGTTCTGCCGGGGTAGGGGCTCTGTTCAGTTACGAGTTACGAATTACGAGTTGAAGGCGGGGCCGAGGGTAGGGACGTGTCCATGCCACGTCGAGAGAACCGGCATCTGGGTTTTAAGGGTCTCCCCTCTTTATTCGTAACTCGTAATTCGTAACTTTCCCTTCGCAAACTCCCCCTTCTTCCGGAAATTCGCATGACCGCTTCAGACAAGCTGGATCAACTCTTCGCCCTCCAGTCCGAGCTGAATGACAGGATCTTCGCCAAGAAGGACATCCGCGACCGAGAGGGGAAGGTGCTGTCGATGGCGACGCTGCGCGCCGAGGCGCGCAGCGAGGGTGGGTTGGGCCCCAACACGAACGTCAACGCCTGGCTGGGCAACTATCTGACGGCGCTCGACGACGAGTCGCGCGAGCTGCGCGAGGAGCTGCTCTGGAAATGGTGGTCGAAGGACCACCTCGACATGCAGAACATCCGCGTCGAGATCATCGACCAGCTGCATTTCTGGATCTCGCTCGCGCTCACGTCGGGCCTGTCGGCCGACGAGGTGTTCGACACCTACATGCAAAAGAATGCCGTCAACCACGCCCGGCAGGAGAATGACTACTCGCGGGCGAACAAGACGGAAGACGACAACAAGGGAATCAAGGCCTAAAATCAAGGCCTGGAAACGGGGTGAGGCCCCGTTCGCTCGCTCAGGGCAGGGTGGACGAGCAGCTGCCGCCCCGGACGACGTCGTCCACGACGATCTCCCCGTCGACCAGCTTCAGGGTCGCCGTGTTGGTGCCGTTCGTCCCGGACTTCACGCACTGCGGCGAATACCAGCTGGAGTCCGGCGGGGACGCCCAGTAGACCACGCGCAGCGTCAGCTTCTCCGCCGAAGGCGGCAGCCAACCCAGGTCGTACTTGCCGTCCTTTTTCAGATCCCACAGCAGCGGCGTGCCCTGCAGTATGATCCTTCCCGAATCGGGGCTGTATCCCGAGAGCAGGCGCAGGCGGCCCTTGGCCCGGACCGGCTCCTCGACGTGGAACAGCGGGCTGCCGGCCCCTCCGGACAGGATGGGGCTGCGCTTGATCTTGGCGCGCAACGTGTCGAGGAAGAGCACGGTGTCGCCGCTGCCGCCTTGGGCCACGTACGCACCTTCCTGCTTCAGCTGGAACGTGACATAGCCGGCGCCGTCCGTCACCAGGACCGTGTCGTTGCCGACCACGGGGCTGGCGAGCATGGAGTCGGCGCGGGAGTGGGACTCGGACACGGTGAAGCGAACGCCGGCGGCGGGTGCGCCGTCCTTGTCCACCACCCTCGCCGTGACGTTGACCGGCTGCAGGCCGTTCTCGGTGTCGGTTCCGCTGCCTCCAAGGCAGCCCGCAAGCATAAGGAACGCGCTCAGGAGCGCCGACGCCCCCGCGATGGAAAGGGCATCCCCGCGGAATTTCCTGGCTCCCCGGGTCATCTTTTTTTCTTGCGGCCGCGCTTGCGGGGTCCCGTGGTCAGGGGGAAGAGCTGCATGTTGAGATGGTACACGCGCTCCGGGGAGGGATCGGCCTGGACTTGCTGGAGGATCTCGCGCCGCACGGCGCGGATCTTCTCGACGATGATGTCGTAGGTCTCGCGGGAAACGCTTACCGTCGTGCCGCTGAAATAACGCTCATGCCGCGGGAAGCGGTTCAGCGCCTCCACCGCGAGCTTGGCCATGGACTGGTGGAACCGGGGGAGAAGCAGCGACTCCATGTTGGGGTCGGTCTTCAGGAGGGCCTTCGTCGGCCGCATTCCTTCGCCCGGAACCTGCGTCAGCAGGCCGAGCGTTTGCAAGAGCTCGATGGCCTTCTTCACCTTTCCCGGCGGGACGGGCGGCGTCAGCTGCCGGGAGAATTCCAGCGCATTGCCGCGCCAAGGCATGATGGCCAGCAGTTCACGCACGGCCACGTTGTACCAATCACGGTAATAGTCGTACTGTCCGCGTTCCAGCGTCGCCTGCGAGCGGGCGGGAACGAGCTCCATCAGTTTCTTGAAATGCAGGTCCTTGCCGTCGGGCGTCGTGGCCTGGTTGAAGCCTACCAGCGCCTCGAAGTAGCGCGCCTCGGGCGCGGCGAGCTCCAGCGCCTTCGCGAACTTCGGAAGGCTGTTCGGAGTCAGGTCATGGAGTCCTTCCATGACTCTTTTCAGATAGGTGGGACCCGACATGCCCGCGTTCGCGAGGAAGGCGCGATGCGAGAAGCCGCCCTTGTTCCGCTTGGCCCAGGCGTAATAATCCTGAAGGTAGCGGCGATAGTCTGTGTAGTCGAAAACGGATGGCATGGTAGATGTTTTTCTCGATCGACCGATTCTTTCGATCCCTTTATTTCGTGTGCGTTACACGATTCAAAGTTGTAGTCTGAAAATTGAAGAAATATTTCCCGGATCGAGGAGTCTATTACCAAACTTTTTCAGATGTGGCGATATTTCGAAAAATTCGGTACCTCCGCAACGGCTATTCGCAGATTCGGAGCGTTTCGGATGAATGTCGTCCCATTTTGAAGCGTTTTGGGGCATCGGCCATTTTCGCGGTTATTTTCCTCTCCATGCGATTTGTCCGTTTTTTAGCGGTCATCATGGCGCTGTCGCTCGCCGGGCACGCGGTGGCGGCGTCCCGCTCGGACTCGACCGCCGCCGCCTCGGGCAAGCGGGTGGTCGTGATCCCCGTCGAGGAGGAGGTCGATGCCGGCCTGCATGCCTTCCTGAAGCGCGCCACCGCCGAAGCCTTGAAGGACAAGCCCGACGTCATCGTATACAAGGTGAACACCTACGGGGGTGAACTGCATTCGGCGTTCGACATCGTGGACCTCCTGCTGTCGGTGAAGGGCGCGCAAACGTACGTGTACGTGGAGCAGAAGGCCATTTCGGCGGGCGCGCTGATCTCGTTGGCCGCGAACCGCATCGCCATGGGCGACGGCACGACGATCGGCGACTGCGCGCCCATCACGCAAAGCTCCGAGGGCGGCATCGTGATGCTGGGCGAGAAGATCCAGTCGCCGCTGCGCGCCAAGTTCCGCAACCTCGCGGAGCGCAACGGGTATCCCAGCCTGCTCAGCCAGGCGATGGTCACTTCGGACATCGGCGTCGTCGAGGCGGTCCCGGTCGGGGGCGCCTCGAAGGACAAGCCCTTGGAATACTTCACCGTGCGCGAGTGGGAAGTCTTGTCCGACGCGCGGCGCGCGGCCTTCGAGTCGCACGAGACGCTGGTGCGCGAGGGCGAACTGCTGACGCTGACCGACCGCGAGGCGGAGCAACACGGATTCTCGCAAGGATCCTTCCGGGACTTCGACGCCTTCCTGAAGCAGAACGACTTCAAGGTCGTGAAGACGATCCCGACCAATTGGTCCGAGGATCTCGCACGGGCCGTGGGCAAGTTCACGCCCCTGCTTCTGCTGATCGGCTTCGGGGCCTTGTACCTCGAGTTCAAGACGCCCGGCCTCAGCGTGTTCGGCGCCATCGGCGCGGCGTGCCTGGCCGCGGCCTTCGGGGCGAAGTACGCCGTGGGGCTGGCCGACCACACCGAACTCCTCTTGCTGCTGGGAGGCTTCATTCTCCTTGCCGTGGAGATCTACGTGTTGCCGGGTACGTTCATCGCGGGCTTGCTCGGCCTCGCCCTTCTCCTCGCGGCGCTCACGCTCTCGCTGCAGGGCTTCACGCTGCCGAATCCCGACATGCCATGGGAACTCCGGAGCATGACGGACAACCTCGCGCTCACGCTCGGCATGGCGGCGCTGGCCCTCTTCATCCCGCTGCTGGCCGCGCGCTACGTGCTGCCGCGCCTTTCGGGCCGGGCCTCGGTCGCCTCCGGCGAGACGCTTCGCGACGCACGGGCCGCCGAAGAGCTGCCGCTTCGACCCGGCGATCGCGGCCTTGCCCGCACGGCCCAGCGGCCGGCGGGCAAGGCCGCTTTCGAAGGCATCGTGTATGAGGCGACCTCGTCCGGCGCCTTCATCGAGGCCGGGTCACCGGTCGAGGTGGTGTATGCGCGCGGAAACGAAGTGACCGTGCGCGCCGTTTCCCGAGAGGAGGCCTCAGCGTGAGTTTCCTGTGGCCCGCCGTCCTCCAGCTTTTGGCCTTCGCCGTGCTGTTCGCCGAAATCCTCGTGCCGTCGTTCGGCACGCTTTCGCTGGTCGCGCTCGGCCTGGGCGCATGGTCGTGGGCGCTCATCATCGCCACGCTGCCGACTGCGGGCGTGGTCGCCTTCGCGGCGGCGGACGCGGTGCTGGTGCCGCTCGCGATCCGCCAGGCTTTCCGCTACCTCGGCCGCTCGCCCGTCTCGCACCGCACCCACGTGGGCGCGGGTTCGGGCCTCGAGGAGTCCGCCCGCCCGCTCGCGGAGAAGGTGGGGCGCGAGGCCGTGGCCGAGACGGCCCTCCGTCCGGCCGGCAAGGTCCGGCTCGATGGCGAAGTGTTCGAGGCGGAGAGCGCGGGAGAGTTCGTCGAGCCCGGCGCGGCCGTGCGCCTCACGGCCGTGCGGGGTACGGTCCTTCTCGTAGAACGCGCGCCTCGCGCCTGATCCGGAACGATCATCCTGTCACGGCAACGAAAACCGAACAACAAATGAACCTCAACGTGCACCCCCTCGCGGGCCTTTTGCTTTCCAAGGAGTCCTCATGAACCTCAGCATCGTCTTCGTCATCGCGGCCCTCGTCGCCCTCGTGGTGGTGGGCGTCATCCTCCTCAATTTCTTCGGGCTGTGGTTTCAGGCCCTCATGTCGAAGGCCGACGTTTCGCTCGTGCAGCTGATCGGCATGCGCTTCCGCAAGGTGCCGGGGCGCGTGATGGTCGAGTCGAAGATCATGGGCATCAAGGCGGGGCTGGAGCTGCGCACGGAGGAATTGGAAGCGCACTACATGGCCGGCGGGCACGTGGAGCGCGTGGTGCAGGCCCTGATCGCGGCGGACAAGGCCAACATCCCGCTGAACTTCAAGCGCGCGGCCGCCATCGACCTCGCGGGCCGCAACGTGCTCGAGGCGGTGCAGATGTCGGTGAACCCGAAGGTGATCGAGACGCCGCGCGTGGCCGCGGTGGCGATGGACGGCATCCAGCTGATGGCGATCGCGCGCGTGACCGTGCGCGCCAACCTCGACAAGCTGGTGGGCGGCGCCGGCGAGGAGACCATCCTCGCGCGCGTCGGCGAGGGCATCGTGTCGACGATCGGCTCGGCGGGCAAGCACAAGTCGGTGCTGGAGAACCCCGACCAAATCTCCAAGACCGTGCTCAGCAAGGGGCTCGACTCCGGCA
>DATAHJ010000025.1:0-4707 GCA_036263275.1 Fibrobacteria bacterium
AGGCATCTAACTCCTTCGATCTCCTTAATTATCAATAGGTTATGCCATATTTGACTCGCCCCCCGAAGAATCACGGACAAGCGGTTCGATTCCGGAGGAAACCCCTGGTTTCTCCCTCTTATTGGGCATGACCTTGCCAAAGCCTACAAGTTTCGCTTGGACGGGAGGGTCGCGAAACGCCGGGGAAGGTGGTTACAAGGCATTGTAAACACGAGGAAAACTTGATGTCAATGGACATCGTGATGTATCGTACATTGGGGTCAAACGACGTCTAGGGGATGGGCGAACTTCCCTAGATTCGGCCCCTATGGCCGATTTTGAGAAGTGGAAACGCGTCGGTGAGCGCGTGGGAGCCCTGATCCGCATTCGGGGTTACAAGACCGTTGAGCTTTTCGCCCACGAAAACGGCATCGACAAGTCGGTCCTGAACCGCCTCATTCGCGGCAAGCGGGAAGTGCGGCTCTCCACCTTCCTCAAGATCCTCGACGCGCTGGAAATCTCGGTGCCTGAACTGTACGCCGGGACCGGCCTGGTTCGCGAAAGGGAGCCGGCCTACGACGCGCGCGCCGGCAAGGCGAAGCGGCCCGAGGCCGGAGGGCGCGTCTTCCGCTTCACCCGCGACGAATTCGACCGCATCGAGATCCGCAAGACCGCGCGCGACAAAAGCCCCGCGGTGATGGAGTCGGAAGGCAAAAAATCCCGCTCCCTCGCCGTGCGCACGAAGTCGCTGCGGCTCGAGCTCTAGGGGGCGTCAGCCGCCCAGGTACAGGATCGCGAGGCTGATGCTGAACGTCAGCGTTTCCTTCGGATGATTCCAATCCCAGACATGGAACGCGAGACGAATGTCGTGCTCATCGATCGCGGAGCCCACGCCCATTCCCCACGCCATCGGCGTGGCCGAGTGGCCGGTTCGCGTCGAATCGTCGCCCCGGTAATAATCGCGCGTCAGGACCGGCCCGCCTTCCGCCGCGAGATACAACGAGGTCTGCGAGGTGAGCTTCGCGCCGCCGAAGGCCGGAAGCTGCAGGCGCCACATGTCCTTGCGCGGAAAGTGGACGATGCCGCCGACGCGGGCCGTGAGCGAGAGGGGAGGAAGGATCGGCAGCTCGACGCCGCCCAAAACACCCATGCCCGCGCTCACGGTCTCCTTGTAGTCGCGCATGGGGAACACGCCCGCCACCACGGCGTCGAAGCCCATGCCGTCGCGGGCGAAGGCGCCTGCGGAGAGGACAAGGGGCAGGATGAGGGCGAGGGCGCGGACTTTGGCCATGAATTCCTCCGGAGGGGCTCCACTCGAAGCGCCGATAAAATGACAAATTAAAAACCCCGCCGGAGCGGGGTTTTTAATGGCCGGAGGAAAAAGCGCTCAGATCTTGGCGAGCAATTCCTCGACCGTGTTGCAAGTGTGGAGGATGATGTCGACGTCCATGAGGTCGTCGCGCCCGATCA
The DNA here is from genome assembly GCA_036263275.1 of Fibrobacteria bacterium. GTDB lineage: Bacteria > Fibrobacterota > Fibrobacteria > UBA11236 > UBA11236 > UBA11236. Next base: position 1,450 of record DATAHJ010000025.1, read on the forward strand.
CCCTTTCGCGCTGGGGACGCCCGGCGAACAAGGGAATGGAGTCCGCCGTCGCGACGTGCGGGTGGACGGGGTTCGTGCCTTCGAGATTCGGTGCCATGTTCTTCCCCCTTCTTTCTCTTCCCAAGGAGCGAAGCGCGTGCCATGTTTCGACCCGCCGCTGACTCGCTTGAAAAGGCCCTGCGGTTGATTTGCCTGACCCAAATAAGGGGTCAACGCACGATTTTGGCAAGGGGGTGTCCCAGGATGGGACGGAACGGGGGCTTTCTCCGGGGGCTTAAGGACCGTTCGAGGTCCTGTCGAAGACCGTTCGTTGGAGGGTTCGGGATTCCCCCGTCAAGGGTTCTTCGTGGGATGATCCGAGGGCGAAGGCGCGTCTTCCGTGACCTTCCAAGCCCTTCGAAAGAAACGATTTCGAAGAGCCGAAGGCATGAGGCCGCTTGCCGGCCGAATCATCCCGAACCTGCGAAGAAGGGCTGACAAAGGATCCCGAGCAAGCCAAAGGCCCGCGCAGGATCCCCCCGACTTCACATGCTCCAGATCGTGAACCCGAGGCTCAGGCCGATCGTCATCGTCTCGGACATGTGCGCCGCGTCCCAGACGTTGAAGGTGGCGCGCAGGTCGAGCGGACCCGCCATCGTGCCGATGCCGGCGTCCCAGCCGAGGTTCGTCTCGTCGTTGGTGTCCGTGCCGGTGATGGGAGCGTCCATCTCGGAGTGCGTCATCACCGCGCCCACTTCGCCCGCGAGGTAAAGCGGCGTCTCGGGAACGGTGAACTTGATGCCGCCCATGATGGGGATGTGACGGAGCTTGAAGCTGTCGTCGTCATCGTCCTTCGTGAGGTGCTGGATATATCCGGCGCGCGCGGTGAGGGCGAGCCCGGGGTTCATGCCCACCTCGATGCCGCCCATGCCGCCGAAGGCCATGCCCGCGACATCGGCGTAGTCGCCGACCGGAAGCTGGCCGACGCCGGCCACGGTGACCGCGAATCCGCCCCGCGTGTCCTGCGCCATGGCGCCGCCGCACAAGGCCAGCATCGCCAGGCTGATGATGGTGATCCTTTTCATGATATCCTCCCTGTTCGTGTCGGGCCGCGCGCGAGACTTCGCCGGCGGGCCTGCTATTGAACTACAAGGGGGAATGGAAAAGGAACCCACCCGGATCGAAACGAAGTGTTACCGCTCCGGGCGGGATTGCGGAATTCGAATCAGGCGCGCGCGGCTTCCATCCCATGCTCCTTGAGCTTGCGCCACAAGGTGGAACGGGAGATGCCCAGGCGCTTGGCCGCCTCGGTATGGTTCCGCTGGCAGACCTCGAGGGCCTTGCGGATGTAGTCCTTCTCGAGCTGCGCGAGCGTGAGCAGGGTTTCGGGGCTGATCATTTCGGGTTCCTCCGTTTTCGTGTTTCGGGTGGCGGGCAGGGCCAGCATCGCGGGCCCCTCTTCTCCGCCGGTGAGATATTCGGGCAGGTCGGAGAGCAGGATGTGGTCGCCCTCGCACAGCGTGACCGCGTGCTCGACGATGTTCTCCAGCTGCCGGATGTTGCCCGGGTAGTCGTAATTCAGGAGCAGCGCCTCCGCGCTCTTCGCGATGCCCAGGATGTCCTTCTTCTCCCGCGCGGCGTAGCGCTTGACGAAGGTGCGCAGGAGGCTGGGGATGGCGTCGCGACGCTCGCGCAGCGGCGGCAGCGTCAGGTGGAAGACGCTGAGGCGATAGTACAGGTCCTCGCGGAACGTGCCCGCCGCGATGGCCTGATGCAGGTCGCGGTTGGTGGCGGCGATCACGCGCGTGTCGACGTAGCGCACTTCCGTGTCGCCCACGCGGCGGATCTCGCGCTCCTGCAGGAAGCGCAGCAGCTTCACCTGCGTCGAGAGGCTCAGTTCGCCGATCTCGTCGAGAAAGAGCGTGCCCTTGTCGGCCATCTCGATGAGGCCCTTGCGGTCGGCGACGGAACCCGTATAAGACCCCTTCTTCGACCCGAAGAGCTCGGCCTCGACGAGGTTCTCGGGGATGGCGCCGCAGTTGACGGCCACGAAGCTTTCCTCGGAACGCGAGGAGAGGCGGTGGATCACGTCGGAGACGAACTCCTTGCCCGTGCCGCTTTCGCCGGAGATGAGGATGGTGCTCCCCGTGGGCGCGACCTTGAGGATGGTGCGCAGGATTTTCTTCATCGCGGGCGACGAGCCGAGGAGGTCCTCGGCGACGTGCTCCTGCAGGTCGCGCACGTTGCGACGGCTGGCGGAGCGCGAGAGCGCCTTGCGCGCCAGCGACTCCATCAGCTCGGGGCTGACGGGCTTGAGCAGGAACGAGTGCGCACCGCGGTGGACGGCGGCCTCGGCCTTGGCCTTGTCGGCCGGCTGGGCGAGGATGAAGATCTCGATGCCGGGGTTGCGCTCGCGGGCGAGCGCGGCCACGTCGAGGTTGTCGATGGTGAGAAGGTCGGCGGAGAGGAAGAGGACGGCGATGTCGCCCTGGCCCAGGAGGCGGAGCGCGCCCTGGCCGCCCGCGCTTTCGAGGAGGCGCGTGCCCATCAGCGACCAGGACGCGAAGACCTGCTCCTTGAGCGCGGCATCGGCGTCGAGGATGAGGACCTTCACGGCGACGTCGGCCGCGGGCACGCCTTTCAGCCCCGGCGCTTCGGCGCCGCGCTTGACCTCGCTTCCCGTCATTCCCGCTTCTTCGTCCATGGACGACCTCACAGGTTGAAGAACCGCGACTTGGCCGAGGCGCCGCCGGCGGCTCCGGTCTTCCCGGATCCGTCCTTCGCTTCGGCAGCCCAGATCGACTGCAGTTCCTTGAGCAATTCCGTCTCGCGCGCGCCCAGCTTCTCGGGCACCTGCACGTCGACCTTCACGTAAAGGTCGCCGCGCGCGCCGCCGTGCAGCTCGGGCATGCCCTTGCCGCGCAGGCGCATCAGCTTTCCGCTTTGGGTGCCGGCCGGGATTTTGAGCTCGACCTGGCCCTCGAGCGTGGGAACGCGCACGGCGCCGCCGAGCGCGGCCGTGGTGAAGGGGATGCGCGTCCCGGAGTGCAGCTCGAGGCCGCGGCGCTCGAAGCGGTCGTCGTGCGCCTCGTGCAGGACGACCATGAGGTCGCCCGACGGGCCTCCGTTGGGGCCGCGGTGTCCTTCGCCGCGCATCGTCAGGTACTGGCCTTCCTCGATGCCCGCGGGAATCTCGATCGGGATCGTGACTTCCTCCTGCACGCGGCCCTGGCCGCGGCAGTCCTTGCACGGGGACTTGATGCGCGTCCCCTGGCCCGC
>DATAHJ010000026.1:0-7527 GCA_036263275.1 Fibrobacteria bacterium
GGCTTCCCTGGAAGCGCGGCTCCTCGGCCTTGCCGCCCAGGAGCTCCACCATCTCGTCGTGCAGGATCTTGACGATCATCTGCCCGGGGCTCACCGAGGCCAGCACCTCGGCGCCCAGCGCCTTGGCCTTCACCTTGGCGATGAAATCCTTGACCGTCTGGAAATTCACGTCCGCCGCGAGCAGCGCCACGCGCACCTCGCGCAGCGACTCGGCGACGTTTTCCTCGGTGATCTTGTCGATGCCGCGCAGGCGGCGGAAGGCCCCGTCGAGCTTTTCAGTGAGCTGTTCGAACATGGCGGGAAAGGTACTTCGGGGGAGATGCTTCGTCGTTGGTGGCAAGACCCTTCGTGGACGAAGCTTCGTCGTTGGTGGTTGGTAGGGAAAACAACAGCACTCGCCCGCCACCAACCACCAACGACGAAGAAAGGCCTGCAACGATTTTCCAACCACCAACGGCGAAGGGCCGCCATCGAAGTCCTCCCCCTCCCCTCCCCCTTTTGCTACTATTCCGCCCCTATTCCCCGGGAAAGGTTCCACATGGCACTCAAGGTTTACACGAGCAAGGACGGTTCGGCGGCGGCCCTCAAGGGCAAGACCGTGGCGGTGATCGGATACGGCAGCCAGGGCCACGCCCAGGCGCAGAACCTGCGCGACAGCGGCGTCAAGGTCATCATCGGCCAGCGCAAGGGTTCCGACAACTACAAGCTCGCGGTGAAGCACGGCTTCAAGCCCGGTTCCACGCTGCTCTCGGCCGCCGAGGCGGCGGCCAAGGCCGACGTGATCCAGATCCTCCTGCCCGACGAGGTGCAGAAGGCCGTGTACGAGTCCGACATCCTGCCCCACCTGAAGAAGGGCAAGACCCTCGTCTTCTCGCACGGCTTCAACCTCCACTTCAAGAACATCAAGCCCCCCAAGGACGTCGACGTCATCATGGTCGCGCCCAAGGGCCCCGGCCACCTGGTGCGCAGCGAGTTCCTCAAGGGCGGCGGCGTGCCGTGCCTCATCGCCATCGCCCAGAACGCCTCCGGCAAGGCGAAGGACGTCGCGCTCTCCCACGCCCGCGGCGTGGGCGGCCTCCGTGCCGGCGCCATCGAGACCACCTTCAAGAATGAGACAGAGACGGACCTGTTCGGCGAGCAGGCCGTGTTGTGCGGCGGCGTGTCCGAGCTGGTGAAGGCCGGCTTCGAGACCCTCACCGAGGGCGGCTACCCCGAGGAGCTCGCCTACTTCGAGTGCCTCCATGAGCTGAAGCTCATCGTCGACCTGTTCTACCAGGGCGGCCTCAGCTACATGCGCTACTCGGTGTCGAACACCGCCGAGTTCGGCGACATGGTGACGGGCCCCCGCATTGTCAACGCCAAGACCAAGGCCGAGATGAAGAAGGTCCTCAAGGAGATCCAGAACGGCACCTTCGCGAAGAACTTCCTCAAGGAGCTCCAGAGCGGCGGCAAGAAGTTCCGCGCCTGGGAAGCCAAGGAGAAGAAGCACCCGCTCGAGGTCGTGGGCCGCAAGCTCCGCAAGAACATGAAGTGGATCGAATCGAAGGAAGTCTAGGCTTCGTTCGGTATCCTGCGAAATCGGCCCTCCGGAGCGATCCGGGGGGCTTTTTTAATGCGAAAGGCGAAAAGAGAAAAGCGAAAAAGGCCATTTCGCTTTTCTCTTTTCGCCTTTCGCATTTATCTTCCTCCCATGTTCCTCCCCGAGAAATCGCACCAACGAAACCCCACGCTGCTCGACGCCGCGCGGTCGCTGCTGGTGGTGATCGACGTGCAGGAGAACTTCCGGAAGGCGATGGACGACTTCGACGCGCTGGCGGAGCGCATCGCCCTGCTCGCCAAGGCCGCCGCGCGCATCGGCGTCCCCATCTTGGTCACGGAACAATACCGGAAAGGCCTTGGCCCCACTTCCGGCTCGATCCTCGCGTCGGTCCCCCAAGGAACCCCCGTCATCGAAAAGCTCGCTTTTAGCGCGTGTGACGTGCCCGAGTGGACCGCCGCTGCCCGCGCTTCGGGCCGAAACCAGTACGTGCTCTGCGGCGTGGAAACGCATGTATGCGTGCTGCAGACCGCGCTCGACCTCGCGCAGGATCCGGGCGCCTCGGTTTATGTGGTGGAAGATGCAGTCGCTTCGCGCAGCCCCTCGGATCGCGCCGCCGCTCTCCGCCGACTGGAGGCCCACGGCGTGCAAATCGTGACGCGCGAGATGGTGGTGCTGGAATGGCTCCGGAAGGCGGGAACGCCGGAGTTCAAGGAATTGCTGGGGTGGATCAAATGACAAACAAAAAATGACGAAAAGATGAAATGATGCAATGAGGAAAAGCGGCAACCCCTCCATCATTCCCTCTTTTCATCATTGCATCATTCTGTTCCCCGCCTAATCCTTCTCGTCCACCGGCTCGTCCTCTTCCTCGTCTTCCAGCGGCTCGAAGCGGATGCCGCTGAGGTCTCCCCCGCGCTCGTCGACGCGCTTCTTGAGGCGATGAAAGGCGTCGAGCCGCACGTGGAATCCCTTCGCGTCGTCGTCGGTGATGCCGTTCTCGATCAGGAACTCGCACACCTCGATGGCCTTGGCCAGGTTCTTCTGGTTCTGGTGGTAGGTGATGAGCGCCTTGCACTGCACGGCCACGAACTTGGGATTGTAGCCGTAGGCGGCGAAGGTGTCGCGCAGGAAGTCGAGCGAGAACTGCGTGAGCGTGTCCTTGCTCATGCGCGAGCGGCTTTCCTTGATCTTGAAGGTCAGCTGGTCGAGAAACTCGTGCGCCCCTTCGACCTTCCCGAAGAATTCCTGGGCCCGGCCCTGCCAGGCGAGGAAGTCCTGAAGGACGGTGATGTCGTCCTCGCGCAGCCGGTTCAGCAGGTCCTCGAGAAACTCGCGTGAAGTCTCCGTCGATGCGGGATTGGAAGGCATGGGGGCAAGATACTTTGTCGGCGAAGTTTCGTCGTTGGCAGCAAGACCCTTCGGGATCAAAGCTTCGTCGTTGGTAGTTGGTGGCGAGCGAATCTCGTTGTTTTCGCTACCAACCACCAACGACAAGGGAAAGCCCGCAAGGGATGCCTCCACCAACAACGAAGAAAGGCCCACAAAGAGGTACCTTTACCCCCATGTTCCTTGATGAAACCACGATCGAAGTCGTCGCCGGCAAGGGCGGAGACGGCATGGTCTCCTTCCGCCACGAAAAATTCGTGCCCATGGGCGGCCCCTCCGGCGGAAACGGAGGGCGCGGCGGCCACGTGATCCTGAAGGGCAGCAAGGACCTGCACACCCTGTACGACATCGGCCAAGCCCGCATCTTCCGCGCGGAAAACGGCGACAAGGGCGGCACGGGCGATTGCACGGGCCGCAGCGGGGAGGATCTCATCATCCTCCTGCCGGCCGGAACCTTGGTCAAGGACGCGGACACCGGCGAGGTGCTCGCGGACCTGAAACGCGACGGACAAACGGCGATCATCGCCGAGGGCGGACGCGGCGGGGCCGGAAACACGGCCTTCAAGAGCTCGCGCAACCAGGCGCCGCGCCAGTCCACCCCCGGCGCGCAGGGAGGCCGGCGGCGGCTCGCGATGGAGCTCAAGCTCCTCGCCGACTGCGGCTTGGTGGGCTTCCCCAACGCGGGGAAAAGCTCGCTGATCCGCGCGGTCTCCTCGGCCACGCCCAAGGTCGCCGATTATCCCTTCACCACCATCAAGCCCGCGCTGGGCGTGGTGAGCGTCGCGCCCGGCGCCAGCTTCGTCCTGGTCGACATTCCCGGCATCATCGAGGGCGCCGCCGAAGGCAAGGGCCTCGGCCATCGCTTCCTGCGCCACATCGAGCGCACGCGCTGCCTGGTCTTCACCCTCGACGCCTCGGGAGACGATCCCTACGCGCAGTACAAGGTGCTGCGCAAGGAGTTGGAGAAGTTCCATCCCCTGCTGCTCGAGAAGCCGAAGCTGATCGTGCTGAGCAAGTGCGACCTCGGCGACTTCGCGGTGGACAAGCGCTTCAAGAAGGAGAAGTGTCCGGTGCTCAAGACCTCCTCCGCGACGGGCCTGGGCCTCACCGAGTTCAAGCGCGAGGCCTTCGCGCTGGGACGGGGCGAAGACGCGGGCGACAGCTGGGAAGCTCCCGGCCGCGCATCCCGCTGATTTCAGGCTACTGATTCGGCGATTCCTCGCCGCGCACCTACTATCTTGATCGGCGCATGAAGTCCTCTTCACGGAACGGTTCCAGGGGAACGCCCCGGCGCGGGACGCTTGCTCGACTCCAGCGGGCTCGCTACGTCTGGCTTCCACTTCTCCCGGCCGCCATCCTCGCCTTCACCCTCTGGGGGCGGCTGCCCGATTTCTCCGGTACGGGCGGCGCCCGCGTGCTGTACGAGGTGCCCGAGGGCGTGACCGCCTCGGGACTTGCGCGGGACCTGCATGAAAAGGGCCTGATCGCCTTTCCGCGCGTGTTCAAGGCCGTGCTGCGGGTCACCGGCTGGCAGACCCGCCTGCGCGCGGGGTTCTACTACCTGCCGCCCCGCAATTCGGTGATGGACCTCGCGCGCAAGCTGACCTCCGGGGAGATGGCCACGCGCGCCATGACCATCCCCGAAGGAAAGGCCAGCTGGGAAATCTTCGACATCCTCAAGCGGTACTTCCCCCTCGATGAGGCCGTGTTCGACTCGCTGGTGAACGATCCGGACTTCGCCCACTCGCTGGGCATCGAGGCCGACGGCCTCGAGGGCTACCTCTACCCCGACACCTACATCGTGCCCTGGAAGCTGAAGGAGGCCGACGTGATCCGCCTCATGGTCACGCGCTTCCAGGAAGTGACCGGCGACCTCGACCTCGACACCGAGTTCGCCAAGGAGTACGGCCTGCATGGGGTCGTCACGCTGGCCTCCATCGTGGAGAAGGAAGCGGCCGTAAGGCGCGAGCAGCGCACCATCGCGGGCGTGTTCCAGAACCGCCTGCGCAAGGGTTGGTCGCTGGGCGCCGATCCCACCGTCCGCTTCGCGCTCCGCAAGCTGACGGCCCCCCTCCGCAAGGAGGACCTGGCGACGAGCTCCCCCTACAACACGCGGCGCTTCACCGGCCTTCCCCCCGGCCCCATCTGCAGCCCGGGCGAGTCCGCGCTGCGGGCGGCGCTCGCGCCGTCGAATACGCGCATGATGTTCTTCGTGGCGAAGGACGACGGCTCGCGCGAGCATTATTTCACCGCGACCTACGCGGAGCACAACGCGTACAAGGACAGCGCGGCCGTGAATCGCGAGCGCATGCGCATCCTCGCGGAGGCCCGCGCCGATTCGGCCGCGCGCGCGGAGGCCGCCGTCGCCGACAAGACCGGACCGGCCAGCGCTATCGAGACGCCCCGGCCCGCCCCGGCGCAGGCCGGGGAACCCGTCCTGCATGAAACGCGCGAGCCGCGCGCGAAGGAACCCAAGGCGCCGGAGCCCGGCCTCAAGCCCTGAAGCCGGAAACGGAAAAAGCCCGGGGAGACCCGGGCTTTTTCCTTGTCTCGCCGCCTTCGTTACGCGTGCTTCTTCGCGAAGTCGCGCATGACCGCGACCAGCGCCTGCACGCCGTCGAGGCCCATGGCGTTGTACACGCTGGCGCGGAAGCCGCCCACCGAACGGTGACCCTTGAGGCCGGAGAGGCCGGCGGCCTCGGCGACCTTCAGGAACTCCTTCTCCAGCTCGGGCTTCTCCATCACGAAGGTGATGTTCATGCGCGAGCGGTCCTCGACCGCGCAGGTGCCCTTGAACAGCGGGTTGGAGTCGATCTCGGCATAGAGCGCCGCGGCCTTCTCCTCGTTGCGCTTCTGCATCGCCGACACTCCGCCCTGCGCCTTCACCCACTTCAGCGTCTCGAGCGCCATGAAGATGGCGAACGCCGGCGGGGTGTTGAACATCGAGTCGTTCTCGGCGTGGATCTTGTAATCGAGCATCGACGGCAGCTTGCGCTTGCCCTTCCCCATCCAGTCCTCGCGGATGATGACGAGCGTCGCGCCCGCGATGCCCATGTTCTTCTGGGCACCCGCGTAGATCAGGCCGAACTTCGACACGTCCACCGGACGGCTGAAGATGTCGGAGCTCATGTCGGCCACCAGCGGCACAGGCGACTCCGGGAACTTCTGCAGCTGCGTGCCGTAGATGGTGTTGTTCGACGTGACATGGAAGTACTGCGCGTCGGCGGGAACGTTGTAGTCCTTCGGGATGAAGGTGTAGTTCGCGTCCTTGCTCGAGGCCACGACGTTCACGTTGCCGAAGAGCTTGGCTTCCTTGATCGCCTTGTTGGCCCACACGCCGGTGTCGAGGTAGGCGGCGGTCTCGCCCTCGCCCAGCAGGTTCATGGGAACCATGGCGAACAGCAGGCTCGCCCCGCCCTGCAGGAACAGCACCTTGTAGCCGTCGGGAACGCCGAGCAGTTCCTTCACGATGGCGACGGCATCGGCGACGACCTTCTCATACTCCGCCGAGCGGTGCGAGATCTCCAGCAGCGACATCCCCATGCCCTGGAACTCGAGGCAGGCGCGGGAACCGGCTTCCATCGCCTCGCGGGGGAGGATGGCGGGACCGGCGCTGAAGTTGTAGACCTTGCTCATTGGAGGATCCTTGGGTTGGGAAAAGTCAAATTTAGAAAAAGGGATTTTGGAGCAGCTGGTAGGAAATTGGCATGGACAGGATGGACGCCATCCGTCCATACTGCGGTGACCCGACGACAACGCGGCGTTCACCGCCCCCGGTACGACGCCGCCGCCGTGGTCTGGATGCCGCCGCGGGCATTGAACACGCCGCGCACCTCCATCGACCGGGGCTTGCAGGCCTTCACGCAGTCGGCCAGCACGCGGTTCACCACGTGCTCATGGAAGATGCCGAGGTCGCGGAAGGAGTTGATGTACTCCTTGAAGCTCTTGAGCTCCAGGCAAAGCTTGCCGGGCACGTAGGAGATCACCAAGGTGGCGAAGTCGGGCAGGCCCGTCTTGGGGCAGATGCAGGTGAACTCGGGAACGCTCACTTCGAGAGTCGTGGCGCTTCCGGGGTACTGGAATTCCCAAGTTTCGATCTCGGGCATTTTCATGCCCGGAATATGGTCCTGCCGCCCCTCGTAGGTTTCCGAAGTCCCACGCCCCGCCTTGCCCGTCTTCTTCGCCATCAGAGTTCTTCCTCCCTCATCACCTTTTGTTCGCCTGTCGCGAGATCCTTGACCTCGTACGCGCCTTCGGGCGCGCGGTCGGAGCCGAAGAACAGCACGCGCTTGGCCCCGGCGTCGTTGGCCTCTTCCATCTGCTTCTTGAACTTGCCGCCCTTGAGGCCGTAGGACACCGAGAGCCCACGGGAGCGCAACCGTTGGCCCAAAGTCAGAAGACCGGAGCGCGGCAGGTCACCGGACGAAAGGTCTGCCAGGTAGTAATCCACCCCCGGGCGTCCCTGCGGAAGCAGGTTTTTCTCCTTGAGGAGCTCGGCCAGGACCACGTCGCCCATGCCGAATCCCACGGCCGAGACCGCCTCGCCGCCGAGGTTCGCGAGCAGGCTGTCGTAGCGCCCGCCGCCCGCCAAGGCGCGTAGG
>DATAHJ010000027.1:0-5568 GCA_036263275.1 Fibrobacteria bacterium
TAAAGTTTTGGCCTCTCGGCGGCGACATTATGGCTCAGGTGGACCTTTCTGTGTTTGCGCAATCCTATAAGATTATTGCTCTCATTGATTCTGATCCTAAAAGCGCAAGTATTCGTCGGCAATTCGAGGCGCTATGTCAGAGTCATGGGATACCGTGCCATAAGCTGCAGCGATATGCGGTCGAAAATTATTTCAGTATAAGTGCGCTCAAAAAAGTATTTGGCAGTCAATTTCCTGATGGCGTCTCAGAAATAAATAGCGGTAAAAAGCTAGTGGACCAAATTGGAATTGACGTAAAAAAGAACAATCGAAAAATTGCAAAAGCGATGAGCTTTAATGATATAAGGGACACAGACTTTGAGGAGTTCTTGCTCAAAGTACGCCGAATGCTGTCTTAGTATAGTGCGTGCACCAGGTTTTATCTTTTTTGAATAGAAGGCCCTCGGGATTTTCCCGAGGGCTCGTTCTTCACAGCCGAATACCGAACGACCCGGCGACCCCAACGGCCGCCCCCATGTCGTGCGTTACTTCCAGCTCGCCGCGAAATCCTTCGCGTAGGTGCGGAAGTCACCGGGCTCGCGGCCCAGGATCTGTTTCACCGAATCGTTCTGCACCGCGGTGTATCCCGCCTTCAGGAAGCCCAGCAGAGTCACGAGCAGCTCCGTATAGTCGGCCGGCACGCCCCAGCTGAGCAGCGTCTTGCGCAGGTCCTCGGGAGTGGTGTCGTGGAAGGTGACCGGCTTGCCCAGCGTCTCGGAGAGGATCTTCGCCACGTCGGCATGAGTCAGAAGTTCCGGTCCCGTCAGCGTGAAGGCCTGGCCGTTGCGCGAGTCGTCGGTCAGCAACTTCGCCGCCACCGCGGCGATGTCGCGCGCGTCGATGAAGGCCGCCTTGCCGTCGCCCGCGGGCAGGTCGATGCGCCCCGCGTCCTTGATGCCCTGCACCCAGAAGCTGTTGAAGTTCTGCATGAACCATTGCGGGCGGATGATGTTGAACGGAACGCCCGAGGCTTCGAGCTCGAGCTCGGCCTTGCGCAGCGGCGCTTCGGGATTCATGTCGACGCCGATGGCCGTCATCAGCACGACTTTCTTGAGGCCGTTCGCCTTGGCCTTGGCGATGAGCGGCGAGAGCACCTTGAGCTGGTCGGCATAGCCGCCGGGGGAGAGGAAGAAGGCGCGCTCGATGCCCGCGAAGGCCGCGTCGAGCCCGGCGCCCGTGGCGAGGTCGACCTGCACCGCATCCGTGCCGGAAGCCGGCTTGCCGGTGGTCACGCGCACGGCGTGCCCCTGCGACTTGAGGAGCTTGACGAGTTCGGAACCGACCTTGCCGGACGCGCCGACGACGAGGATTTGCTGCGACATGGAGTCTCCAAGGAAACGGGAAGGGAATGACGATACAATAGGGACCGTGACGGGAATTTATTCGTTTCAACAAATAAAATCAAGGGAACGCGGAAAAGAGGGGTGGGGGCGGTGCTTTCGGCGGCCAGGCTTCGTCCGCGACGGACTTTCAAAAAGGTCCGTTCGAGGGGATTATTCCGGGCTTTTCGGCTCCTTAAAGCCGGGGCCGAACCCTTGCCGATTCCTATTTTTACCCCTCCATGATTCAAACCGGACAAAAAACCGCGGGGGCCATCCTCCCCGACAATCCGCCCTACATGGTTGCGCCCGCCAGCCGCTTCGCCCCCGCGCGCCGCAAGACCATTCCCGTGCGCGTCGGCAACCGCTGGATCGGCGGCGATCATCCCGTCCTCGTGCAGTCGATGACGACCACGAACACGAAGGACATCGACGCCACCGTCACGCAGACCCTCGAGCTGTGGCACGCGGGCTGCGAGCTGATCCGCATCACGACGCCCACGGCGAAGGATGCCGAGTGCCTGAAGGACATCGTGGCCAAGGTGCGCGCCGCCGGATGCGACGCGCCCATCTCCGCCGACATCCACTTCCAGCCGCGCGCGGCGCACGAGGCCGTGAAGTGGGCCGACAAGGTCCGCATCAACCCCGGAAACTTCGTCGACTCGAAGGCCGCCGGCGAGATGAAGGAATACGACGAGGCCTCCTTCCAGGCCGGCGTGGCCAAGGTGCATGAGACCTTCGCGCCGCTGGTGCGCGAGGCCAAGGAGCGCGGCGTGGCGCTGCGCATCGGCACCAACCATGGCTCGCTCTCCGACCGCATCATGTGGAAGCACGGCGACACCGTCGAGGGCATGGTGGAATCCGCGCTCGAATATCTCCGCGTTTGCGAAGAGGAAAATTTCGACCAGATCGTGTTCTCGATGAAATCCAGCAATCCGCGCGTGGCCATCCAGGCCTATCGCCTTCTGGCTTATCGCCTCGAGGCGGGCGGCCACAAGCCCTACCCGTTCCACGTGGGCGTGACCGAGGCGGGCGACGGTGAAGACGGCCGCCTGAAATCTTCCGTGGGCATCGGATCGCTGCTGCGCGACGGCCTCGGCGACACCGTGCGCGTGTCGCTGACCGAGGACCCCATCCATGAAGTGCCGGTGGCCCGGAAGCTGGTGGAGCTCTGCGACACGACGAAGATCCCCGCCGTGCCGGCGATCGAAGAGTCCGTGTCCTTCTACAACTACCAGCGCCGCGAGACGGACTTGGTGACCTTGAGTGAGGGACTCGTCGCGGGCGGCCGGGAGCCGGTGCGCGTCGGCGTCGATCCGTTCCCCGCGTCCGAGGCCATGCCGAAGGGCGATCGCAAGGCCGAATGGATCAATGGCCAGGCATGGCCGGTGGTGGCCGCGGCCGGGAACGAACCCGTCCGCGAAATCCGTGTCTCGGACCTTTCGACCTTGAAGGACATGAAGGACCACGACGGCACAACCCTTTGGTCCTGCGATCCGTCCCTGCCCAATCTCACGGGAGCTTACCGCCACCTCGCCGCCTGGCTGGATGCCCGCGGCCGCAAGGACCTCATCGTCCTGCGCGACCATACCGACGGCACGCCCGACGGCAACATGGCCGCCGCCGCGAGGTTGGGGGCGGTCCTTGCGGACGGCATCGGCGACCTGATCCACTTGCACAGCGGCGCCGGTTCCAAGGCGGCCCTGAACCTCGCCTACGACATCCTGCAGGCCGCCGCGGTGCGCCGCAGCAAGCCCGAGTACGTGGCGTGCCCCGGCTGCGGCCGCACGCTCTTCGACCTGCAGAGCACGACCCAGCGCATCCGCGCGAAGACGGCTCACCTCAAGAACATCTCCATCGCCGTGATGGGTTGCATCGTCAACGGCCCCGGCGAGATGGCCGACGCGGACTTCGGCTACGTCGGCGGCGCGCCCAACAAGGTGAGCCTGTACGTGGGCCGCGAGTGCGTGCAGAAGAACATCCCCGAGGACGAGGCGCCGGAAGCGTTGGTGAACCTCATCAAGTCCCACGGGCGGTGGATAGAGCCGTGAGCGCCGCCAAGCCGCTGGCCGCCTATGCGCCGCTTTGTGTCGTGTTGTCGCGCCCCGAGACGCCCGAGAACATCGGCTTCGTGGCGCGGTCGATGATCGCGTATGGGGTTAAGGATTTGCGCCTCGTGGGCATTCCTCCGGTTCCCGAGGACAGCAAGGCCTATTGGACGACATGCGGCGGAGAAGACGTGCTTCGCGATGCGAAGTACTACCCCACCGTCGAAGCCGCGATCACGGATTGCGCGCAGGCGCTGGGGTTCACCAAGCGCGTGCGCGAGAAGTCGCAGCGGCTGTTCGACTTCGGCGACGTCCAGAAGCGCAAGGAGGGGCGGCTCGACGAAGACCACCCCCACTACGCGCAGCTTCCGGTGTTCCCCGATTTCCCCGACACCTTCAACCGCACCGCCGACGATTACGAAGAGATCACGGATGTCGTTGCGCCTTCGCCCGACACCCCGCTGACCGCGCTGGTGTTCGGCTGCGAATCGCAGGGCCTGTCCCACGAGGAGACCGTGGCCGTGACCCATCTCGTGCGCATCGCGCTCGCCGCGGGCGACATGAGCCTGAACCTTTCGCATGCGGTGACCGTGGTGCTGCACGCGCTGACGGCCGTGAGGAGCGGGCCGAGGAAGCACCCGCATGCGGGCCGCGCCTCCACGCTCGAGGAGTCGAACGCGGCGCTGGCCGAGTTCCTGGACGCGCTTGACGACACCGGGTACCTGAGCAAGAGCGGCAAGGAGTCGGCGCGCAGCGAGAAGCTGCGCGTGCTGTGGCACCGGATGCGCCCCACCGTCCCCGAGGTCGATTTCATCCGCGGGGCGCTGAAGGCGCTCGCGGGAGTTCCGTCGAAACGGCATGAGAACAAGGAGACGCCGGTCGCATGAGCCTGATCGTCGAGAGGACCCCCATCGAGGGATTGTTGGTGGTCAAGCCCAAGGTGCATCGCGACGCGCGGGGCTTCTTCGTGGAGAGCTACAATCGCGACACCTTCGCGCAGGCGGGGATCGCGACGACCTTCGTGCAGGACAACCACAGCAAGTCGTCGCAGGGCACCTTGCGCGGGCTGCACTTCCAGACGCATCCCGGGCAGGCCAAGCTGATCCGCTGCACGCGCGGCCTCATCTGGGACGTGGCGGTGGACATTCGTCCCGACAGTTCCACCTTCGGGCGGCACTTCGCCGTCGAGCTCGGCCCCGACGACTGCGCCATGCTGTACATCCCGGTGGGATTCGCACACGGCTTTGTCGTGCTGTCGGAAGAGGCCGAGGTGCAGTACAAGTGCTCGAACGTCTATGTCGCGGCCACCGAGGCCGGCCTGGCGTGGGATGATCCCGATCTCAACGTGCCGTGGCCGCTCGACCGCTTGGGTGGCGCGTCGCTGCTTTCGGAGCGCGACAAGGCGAACCAGAGCTTCGCCGAATGGAAGAAGTTGGTCGGCGCGTAGCGTTTCGGCGGAAGGTATCCGTTATTGCGGGCGCGGCATGGCATGCCGCAGGGTCCCAAGCTTACAGCTCCAGTTCCAGTCCGTCATACGCCAGCCGGATATCGGACGGCAGCCTGGCCTCCGTAGCTTCATGCCCCAACAAATGGCACATGTGCACGAACCACGTCTGCGGTGCCGCGATGCGCTTCGCGTATTCCACGGCCGCGTCGAAATGCAAATGCGTCGAATGCGGCTCGTCGCGCAGGCAGTCGAGGGCGAGAACCTTGATGCCCTTCATCAGCGCGATCGTCGACTCGGGAATCTCGGTCACGTCCGTGATGAACGCGAAGTCGTTCACCCTCCAGCCCAAGATGGGCTCGGGCCCGTGCATCACGGGAAGCGGGGTCACCGTCCAGTCGCCCAAGCGGAATGGAACACCGGGTTCGACGATGCGGACGTCGTACTGCGGCGCGCCGCCGCCATAGGCCTTGGGAGGCGCGAAGGCGTAGTCGAAGCGCCGCCGTACGTCGGCGAAGGTCGCCGCGTCGCCGTAGAGGACGGTGGGTTGACCCGTCACCTGCGAGAAGATGCGCAGGTCGTCGAGGCCCGAAACATGGTCGGAGTGCGCGTGGGTGAGCAGCGCCGCGTCCAGGCGATCGAGCCCGTGCCGGAGCGCCCCGATGCGGAACTCCCCGGAGACGTCGATCGCGAGGGAGTGACGGCCGTCACGCAGCCA
>DATAHJ010000028.1:0-2830 GCA_036263275.1 Fibrobacteria bacterium
ACGCTGTACAACAACATGACGCCCAAGCCGAAGCTCATCCTGCTGAAGGCCATCCCGGCCTGGCGGGTCAGCGGAAACTGGGCATTCTCGAACAGCGGATACACCGCGGAACAGAACGGAATCAACGGCGACATCATCCGCGACTCCCTCAAGCCGGCCATCGACACCATCGCCGCCTCGCGCCCCACCCAGGTCGTGCAGGTCGTGGACCTTTACACGCCCTTCCTGGCCTTGCAAAGCCTCGTCACCGACGGCGTGCACCCCACTCGCGTGGGACAGGATTCGCTGGCCCGCTTCCTGTACCGTGCCATCCAGCCGACGGTCACTTCGATCCGGAAAAACGCTCCGGGCCGCGCATTGCGCGCGCCGGCGCTTGGGCGCCGCGTTTATCTGGGCGGCGGCCGCATGCCCGAGTGGATGCGCGACATGCGCGTGATGTCGGTGAACGGCAAGGCCGTGCGCGTCGGCTCGGACGGGAAGCTGCCTGCGGGAGTGTATCTCGTGCGCCCGAAGGCCGCGGCGGCCGGGAAATGAGCATCAAGGGGAAAATCATGACCGGATCGAAGACCTCCACTGCTTTCGCGCTTCTCGCGCTGGCTGCCTCGGTTTCCAACGCGGGCCCCATCACCACAGTGCCCTGGAACGGATATCCCGGCGCCGTAAGCTTCACCTACGACGATGCCCGGACGAGCCAGATCCCTTACCTCGTTCCCCAACTCGACTCGCTGGGCATCAAGGCGACTTTCTTCATCTCGATGCGGAACATCGGCGATTTCAATGCCCGCCGCGCCGCGTGGATCCAAGTCTCCAGGAGCGGAAACGAGCTGACGAACCACACCTACAGCCATTCGGACGTGAACGGCTCGAACGGGGCGGCCGTCACGGACACGATCAAGTTCATGGCGGACACCCTGCGCAAGGTCGACACCTCGATCCAGTCGGTGACGTTCGCCTATCCGAACTGCAACCTGACGGCCAATGCCACGGCGAAGAACGGCGTGAGCGCGGAAAACTTCATGGCGCGCGGTTGCGCGAATCCCACCCTGAACTGGGGAACCCAACCCTCGGACTGGATGAACATCCAGGGTGAGATCCTGAGTCCGACCGGCGCTCCCACCGCCGTATCGAGAATCAACGCGGCAAAGACCAACAACCGGTGGTACATCACGATCGTGCACGACGTCGCGCCTTCACCGCCTGACCAATACAGCATGACCCCCGCCAACAATCGGACCATGCTCGAGGCGGCCGTGGCGGCGGGGATCTGGATCGACACCTACTCGACGATCGGCGCCTACTATCGCGCCCACTTCACCATCGACACGGCCAAGGCCGTGCAGAACGGAAGCTTCAAGCGGGTGCAGTGGGTGTCGCCGCACGCGAAGATGCCCAAGCGCGTCGCGTTGCGCGTCAAGCTCGACACGGCCACGTTCGGCGATTCGGCCGTGGTGGTGCAGGACAGCGTCCTGGTTCCCCGCCAATCGGACGGGAGCTACATCGTCGACTTCATGAAGCTGAAGATGGACGTGTACCCCAAGGGCACCGTCGCCGTGAAGCCCGCCACGCAATTCCGCAAGGCTTCCGTCACCGCCCGCATTTCGGGCAAAGTGCTTCGCCTGCAAGGCCTGCCCGCGGGCGCTTACGTCGTGGAAGTCCGCGACAATCGCGGTCGCTTGGTGGAACGGGGCGGAGCCCGGATCTCCGGAACGGCGGCGCAGGAGTTCTCCCTGCACGCCGCGCTTTCCTCGGGATTCTATTCCGTCACGCTGCGGCATGCTTCCGGCGAGACGCGCCGCCTGCCTGCCATCCTGACCCTGTAACCTTTCTTGACCCGGATCCCCACGGGTCTTGCAGCCGGGGATTTTAGCGGCCCGAGATTTTAGCCCCCACTGGATTTTAGTAGCCTTATGGGGCCGAATCCCGCATGAAAATCCGTTTTTGCGAAATCTTCGTATCTGACTTCCGGAGACCCACCGGAGATGATCGCGCTCGCCTATCCCCCATTTCAGGCCATCCGGGTGCTTCCGCGCCTGGCCGCGGGGGGCATGCGCTTGTCTGAGGCCGCCGAGTTGATGTCGCGCATCGTGCTTCGCGATGAGCGCGCGCTGGAAACCCTCTACGACCGTTATTCCAAGGTCCTTTACGCCGCCATGGTCTGCATCGTCAAGAGCCGTGACGACGCGGAGGAGCTGCTCTGCGACGTGTTCCAGCAGGTCTGGGACCGCGCGCCGTCCTACGACCCGATGCGGGGGGCCGTGTACACCTGGCTGTTGCGCATGGCCCGAAATCGGGCCATCGACCGGATCCGTTCGCGCGACCACAAGAACAGGGCGCTCGAAGCGGACATGGGGGGCGACGACCCCGGGGACATGGACCTGTTCGCGGGTTCCTCCGACGACAGTGCGTTGGACGGGATCGTGCTTTCGGAGCGTGCCGCCGCGGTGCGGGCGGCCTTCGGGGGAATTTCGGCCGAGCAGCGCGCCGTGCTGGAGGCCGCCTACTTCGAGGGACGCACCCAGTCGCAAATCGCCGCGCGCGACGGACTGCCGCTCGGCACGGTGAAGACACGCATGCGGGACGGCATGATCGCACTCCGTGGCCTTCTCAAGGAGAAGGTCGAATGGCCATGATGGACAAGCACGAATTCCTGGACCTCTGCGGTCCCTACGCGCTGGGCGCGCTCGACGACATCGACGCGATCCGCTTTCGCGCCGCCATCCCCCCTGCAGATGCGGAGATGCGCGCCGCGCTTTCGGAGGCCTTCCGGCTCGCCGAGGAGCTCTCGCTCGCCGCTCCGGTCGCCGTGCCTTCGCCGGCCGTGAGGACGCGC
>DATAHJ010000029.1:0-1892 GCA_036263275.1 Fibrobacteria bacterium
GATCGGAGATGCGCTCCACGACCGAAAGGTCGTGCGAGATGAAGACGTAGGTGAGGCCGAGCCGCGCGCGCAACTCTTCGAGCAGGTCGAGCACCTGTCCCTGCACCGACATGTCCAGCGAAGCCACGGGCTCGTCGGCAACCACGAGGCGCGGCGACACCGCCAGGGCGCGCGCGATGGCGAGGCGCTGCCGCTGCCCGCCCGAGAACTGGTGCGGGTACTTGCGCGCGTCGTCGGCGGAAAGCCCCACCGACTCGAGCAGCGAAGCCGTCTTCTCCCGCGCCTCCGCCTTGCCGGCAAGGCCGTGGACGCGCAAGGGCTCGGCGAGCTGGTAGCCCGCCGAGAGGCGCGGGTTCAGCGAGGCGAACGGGTCCTGAAACACCATCTGCGCCTCGCGGCGGAAAGCGCGGAGGGCGCTTCCTTCGAGCGCGAGCAAGTCGCGCCCGCCCTCCCATTGAAGGCTTCCCGAGGTGACGGGCCCGAGGCGGATGAGCGCGCGCCCGAGCGTGCTCTTGCCCGAGCCGGACTCTCCGACGATGGCCAGCGTCTCGCCGGCCCGCACCTCGAGGGAGACGCCCTTCACGGCGGGCGCCCCATCAGGCTTCGCGCCGAACAGGCCCTGGGCCGCGTAGGAAACGACGATATTCTTCGCCGACAACAGGACGGCCGCGGAATCTTCGACCCCCCGGTTCCGGAACCGTAGGGGCAAATGATCGTTTGCCCCTACATTGGCCCCCGAATCACCCGTTCCGGAATCCGCGTGTCTCCGCGGCATCGCGGCCACCAACATCCGGGTATAGGGATGCTCGGCCCGTTCGAAAAGGTCCTTCACCGGAAGTTCCTCCACGATCCGGCCCGCGCGCATCACGGCGGCGCGATCGGCGACGCGGGCCACGGCCGCGAGGTCGTGGGTGATGAGGAGGAGCGCCATGCCGCGCCGCCGCGTGAGATCGCGCAGCAAAGCCAGGATCTGCGCCTGCACGGTGGCGTCGAGCGCGGTGGTGGGTTCGTCGGCGATGAGCAGTGACGGATCGCGCGCCAGCATCATGGCGATGAGGACGCGCTGGCGCATGCCGCCCGAAAGCTCATGCGGGTATTGCCGTGATTGACGGGCAGGATCGGGCAACCCCACTTCGCGGAACAGCTCGAGCACGCGGGCCTCGGCTTCGGCGGAAGTGCGACCGTCGAGCGCGCGGAGCCCTTCCGACACTTGGTCGCCGCAACGCATGACGGGGTTGAGATATTGCATCGGGTCCTGGAAGACCATCGCCATTCCGGACCCACGAAGGCGGCGCAGCCCGTCGTCGTTGAGGTTCGCAAGGTCACGGTCGCCGAGGCGGATGGTTCCGGAATCGACCGAAGCGGTGCGGGGCAAAAGACCCATCACCGCGGCGGCGGTCATGCTCTTGCCGCTGCCGGATTCCCCCACCAAGGCCAGCACTTCGCCCTCGTCGACGGAAAGCGAAACATCCTGCACGGGGAACGACTCCCCCGCCTCCGCGCGGATGCGGATACGCAAACGTTCGATGGACAGGACGCGCACGGTCGAAAGATAGACGCGTGCCGCCAAAATCCTGCCTTTTTGCGCGCCCAAGCACCTGTTTCCACCGAAAACGACAGCGGCAGGAGGCCTTTCGGGGTAGAATTACTAAGGGGCTTTTGTCGTTCGTGGGGTTTTCGACGTGAAGAAAAACGCGGTTACAGGGATTTTCGCGGCGACGCTTGCGGGCCTTTTCGCCTTTGCGCCCATGCGAGCGTCAGCCCAGTGCCTCTCAACCGGAAAGCCCTGCCGGTACCTTTGGACGAATCGTCACGCGCCGATCGTCTCCCCCAAGCCATCCAACCTCGCGGACACGACCACCTACCTGAAAACCGACACGACGCGGAATTCC
>DATAHJ010000030.1:0-11946 GCA_036263275.1 Fibrobacteria bacterium
CGGCGCGCTCCGCGCGCTTTCGCCCATCGAGGTGAAGCGCCTGGCCGAGAAGGAGGGGATGACGGTGCCCGCGCTGCTCGAGGTGCTGAAGGCCGCGGGCGTGGGCTCGGTGCCCGGCGCGGGCGCGGAGATCCTCACCGAGCGCATGCGCGAGGTGCTTTCGCCCAGGAAGCTCTCGGGCGAGGACTGGTGCGCGGTGATGGGGGAGTGCCACAAGCTGGGCCTGCCCGGCTCCTGCAACATCGTGTTCGGCTCGTCGGAGACTTCGCAGGATATCGTCGAGCACCTGGCGCAACTGCGCGACCAGCAGGACAAGACGGGCGGGTTCCTGTCGTTCATCCCGTGGGTGTTCCAAGCGCAGACGAAGCGCTTTCCGATCCGGCACGTGACCGGGCGGGAATACCTGAAAACATTGGCCGTTTCGCGACTCTTCCTCGACAACATCCCCAACATCGAGGTGTCGGTGATGGTGATGGGGAAAGAGCTGGCGGAGTTGGGCCTTTCGGCGGGCGCGAACGACATCAGCAGCTTCGTGATCGAGGAGAACGTGCTGCGGTCGTTCGGGCTGAAGACTCTGCGCAGCGCGGAGCGCTTCATCCGCGAGGCGGGTTTCGAGCCTGCACGCCGGACGATGAATTACGAGTTCGGGCGCTACGCGCCCGCGAATGACGAGTTATGAGTTACGAGTTACGAATAGAAATCCGGGAAATAAGCGGAACAGAATTGAGTTGGCCACGGATCCTGGGTGTGTCGAGTTTTGTGTTCTATTCGTAACTCGTAACTCGTCATTTGTAACTACTTCGTAATTCTCTCCCATACTTTTTCCACCTTCGCCTCCAGTTCGCTTTCAGTCCCCGTGTTCTCGATCACGTAGGTCGCCTTGGGGATCTTCTCGCTTTCGGGCATCTGCGACCGGATGCGCGCCTCCGCCTCCTCTTGGCTGAGGCCGTCGCGTTCCATGGTCCGCGCGAGGCGGAGCGCCTCCGGCGCGGTCACGAGGATGATCGCCCCGAACTCGCGCTCCATGCCCCATTCGTAGATCAGCGCCGCGTCCACCACGACGCGGTTCATCATGCGCGTGGCCGCGAAGGCCTGCTCGCGGATCGCGGCCGCGAGGTGCGGGTGCACGATGCGGTCGAGCGCGGCCAGCGCGGCCGCGTCGCCGAACACTCGGCTCCCGAGTCGCTTGCGGTCCAGGATGCCGCCGTGCAGGATGATGTCCTCCCCGAACTCGGAGGCGATCTCGCGCACGAGGGCCGGGTTCGAGGCGTACAGGCCGTGCGCGACCTTGTCGGCATCCACCAAGGCGCAGCCCCGGTCGCGCAGCATCGCCGCGACGCGGCTCTTGCCCGAGGCGATGTTCCCGGTGACGCCGAGGATCACTTCGCCTCCACCCAGGTCTTTCCCCAGCCCACTTCCGCGATCAGAGGAATCGACAGCGTCATCGCGCCTTCCATCTCGCGCTTGACGAGCGCCGCCGCCTCTTGCACGGCGGATTCCTCGACCTCGAAGACGAGTTCGTCATGCACCTGCAGCAGCATGGAGCAAGGCAGCTTGCCGTCCTTCAGCTTCTCATGGATGCGGATCATGGCGATCTTGATGAGGTCGGCGGCGCTGCCCTGGATGGGCGTGTTGGCGGCGATGCGCTCGGCATTCTCGCGGAAGACGCGGTTGTCGGAGAGCAGTTCGGGAAGGTAGCGGCGCCGGCCCGAAAGCGTCTCGACATAGCCGCGCTTTCGGCCTTCGAGCACCGTTTCGGCGATGTAGGCGTCCACGCGCGCATAGGTGGCGAAGTAGTTGTCGATGAACTTCTTGGCCTCGGCGTAGGGGATCTTGAGCTGCCCGGCGAGGCGATGCGCACCCATGCCATACAGCACGCCGAAATTCACGACCTTGGCGGCGCGGCGCATGTCGGCCGTCACGTCGTCCTCGAGGACGCCATACAACGCGGCGGCGGTGCGCGCATGGATGTCGAGCCCTTCGCGGTAGGCTTGGCGCAGGGCCTCGTCGCCGCTGAGGTGCGCGAGCATGCGCAGTTCGATCTGCGAGTAGTCGGCGCACAACAACACCTTGCCCGGCGCCGCCTCGAAGCAGCCGCGGATCTTGCGGCCCAACTCCGTGCGGATGGGGATGTTCTGCAAGTTGGGATTGATGCTGGAGAGGCGGCCCGTGGCCGCGATCACTTGGGAATACGTCGTGTGCACGCGTCCGGTGGTGGGACGAATCAGATCCGGTAGCGTCTCGGCGTAGGTGCTGCGGAGCTTGGCGACCTCACGGTATTCGAGGATGGCCGCGACGATGGGGTGGGCATCCGCGAGGCGCTCCAGCACTCCCGCGTCCGTGGAATATCCGGTTTTCGTTTTCTTCCCTGCGGGCAGGCCGAGGTCTACGAAGAGAACCTGCTGCAATTGCATGGGCGAAGCGATGTTAAAGGCCTTGCCGGCGAGCCCGTGAATCTCGGATTCCAGCCGGTCGATTTCCTTCTTCATCTCTCCCGACAGGGCGCGGAGCTTGTCCTTGTCCACGAGAATGCCGCGAGCCTCCATGGCCAGCAGCACCGGCAGGAGGGGCATCTCCAGTTCGCGGAAAGGCGTTTCCTGGGCCTTGTCCGCGAGTTCCTTCCGGTAATGTCCCCAAAGCTGCAAGGTGTAATCCGCGTCCTCGGCGCCGTACTCGCACGCCTGAGCCTGGGGGACCTCGCGGAAATTCTTCTGGTTCTTTCCCTTCCCGATCACGTCGGTGATGGGGATCATGGTGTGGCGGAAGCGGCTGAGCGCGAGGTCGTCGAGCGAGAGTTCGCGGCTTCCGGAGTTGCACAGGAAGGCCGCGATCATCGTGTCGGCCAGCTTGCCCGGCGCATCCCAGCCCGACGGCAGGAGGCCGTGGCGCTCGAGGATGGGCACGTCGTACCGCGCGTTGTGCATCACGAGCAGGCGGGCTGGATCCGACAGCACGGGCATCAGGACGCGCTGCGCTTCCGCCAAGGGCAGGTTGGGACCTTCGTCGTGGCCGATGGCCACGTAGTACCCGGTATGTCCTTGCGCGGAGAGGCACAAGCCCACGAGCCCCGCCGTGCTGTTGTCCAAGCCAGTGGTTTCGGTGTCCACCGCGAGGATCTTGTGGCCCGCGAGATCCTTCGCCATGGCGGCGAGCGCCTCGGCGGTGTTGACCAGCGTATAGCTTCCCGGCACGCGAGGAACGGATTCGGCCTCGTCTCCGGGTGCCCCATCGTATTCCGGGGCTCCTTCGCCACGGCTTACGGCATCCTTGAGTCCATCAGCCTTCTCCCCGTTCGCGGCGGGCACCAGCTTGAGCAGGCTCTTCAGTTCGTATTCGAGGAAAAAGGTCTTGAGCGCGTCGGCGTTCACGCCGGGGCAGGCGAGGTCTTCCAGCTTGAGCGGCAGTTCCAGGTCGCAGTGCAGGGTCACGAGCTCCATCGACATCCGCGCGTCGGTCTCGTGCGCGAGGATCTTTTCGCGCACGCCTTTCTTGGCGATGCTGCCCGCGTTCTTCAGGACGCCCTCGAGCGACCCGTAGGTCTCGATCAGCTCCACCGCGCCCTTGGGCCCGATGCCCGCGACCCCGGGGACGTTGTCGGAGCTGTCGCCCATGAGCGACAGCAGGTCGCGGATGCGCTCGGGGCCCACGCCCCACTTCTCCTTCACCTCGGCTGCCCCGATCACCTGCGAGGCCTCGCCCGCCTTGCCCAGCTCGAACAGGAAGATGCAGTCGTTGACGAGCTGCATCATGTCCTTGTCGCGCGTGACGATGTAGCTGTTCCACCCGCGCGCGCAGGCATGCGTGGCCAGGGTCGCCATCACGTCGTCGGCCTCGTAGCCTGCGAGCGAGATCGTGCGGAGCCCGGACTTCTCCACGAACTCGTCGATCAGCGGGAGCTGCGACACCAGCCCGTCGGGCATCGGCTTGCGCTGCGCCTTGTACTCGGCGTATTGCTCGTGGCGCTTGGTGGGACCCTTGAGGTCCTTCACGAAGGCGATGTAGTCGGGGCGGCACTCGGCCAACAGGCGCAGGGTGTGCTGCGCGAAGCCGAAGAGGGCGGAAGTTTCCTGCCCTTCGCGGGGGCCGGACTTGATCCGGAGCGGCTGCTTGATGAAGGCGAAGAAGGACCGGTAGGCCAGCGCGGAGACGTCGATGAGATATAGGGATGGCACGGGGGGAAACTTACTTTCGTGGGCTTTCCTTCGCCGTTGGTGGGAAACTCCGTTCTTCGCAGAACGTCCGTTGTCGTTGGTGGAGGGAGAATGGGCGGGCTGGTGCCCGCCATGTCGGAAAACGGCGGTTCGTGCCTGTCCGAGCCCGCCGGAAATCTTTCACCCGGCTCAAGGCGATGTTCCGCTCAGGGTCCGAAAACGCCGTCGCAGGCCTTGCGGAAGCGGGCCCAAAGCTTCCGCTCGATTTGGACCGGCACGGCGGGCGCCGCGCGCCATTCGGCCTGCAGCGTGCGCACCTTCTCGGCGGCCTCGCGGCGGTCGAGGGAGCGAAGCGACTCGGCCTCGGTGCAGATGTCCTCTCGGATGCGCACTCCCTCGTGATCTTCAAGCTCTGCGGCGGAGCGCTCCCGGCGACCCGCGAAATACGCATCGATGGGCGCGCGGAAGCGTGCCCAAAGCGCGTCGCCCTGCTCGCGCGGCACATGACCGGTAGCCTTCCATTGTCCTTGCAGCTCAAGGATGCGCGCATGGCGCGCGCCGTCATCGGCCAGGTCGCCGAGCTTTTCGACTGCTTCGCACAGGGCGGTCTTCGCCGCGATGTTGGCCTCGCGGGCCTGGTCCATTTCTTCCTTGTGCCGCTTGTGCGCCCAATGGTTCCAGTCGAGCGTCTCGCGCAACTTCCCGGAGGCTGCGAGGAAGCGGCCGATCACATCCGAATATTCGGCTCCCTTGCCCAGGAATGCCGTTGCCGCCGCGCCGCGCTCCTTCAGTTCGCGCAGGCGCTTCTCCGCGCCCTTGAAGTCGGCGCGCGCCATGATTTCTTCCATCTCCTTGGCGAAAGCCTCCAGCGCGTCGGCCGCTTCGCGCCGCGCGGCTTTCTTCTCCTCTTCGCGCTTGGCGCGCTCTTCGCGCCGCTTCGCGTCCTGCTCGTCGGAGGCCGCCTTGGCGGCAGCGCGCGCGCGACCGGCCTCGGATTCCTTCTCGGACGACCGCCGCGCTTCCTCGGAAGCTTCGTGCGCGCCCTGTCGGCGCAACTTGTCGCGAAGGCGCTCCCGCGCGATGCGGAAGCGCGCGGCCGAAGGATCGTCATTGCGGGTCGTTCCGGTCGCGCGGAAGCGGTTCTCGAGCTCATCGACCACAGCCGCATCCGCCGGATGCGGATCGGCGAACAAGGCCTCCATCGCCGCGCAAATCTCTTCCCGAATCGACTGGACGCGGGCTTCCTCCGCGTCGCGGGCGCGGCGCGCTTCTTCGATCTCGGCGTGCCCGGCGTGCCGCTCGCGGAAGGCCGCCACGTTGGCGGCGAAGTGCGCCCTTTCGGCGGCGGAGGCATGGAACCCGGAGGCCGTCAGCGCCTCGAAGGCCGTCACGGCATCTTCGATTTGTTCCCGCGCGACATTCCAGTCCAGGCCCGCCGCCTCGTCCGCGGCGCGCGCCACCAGACGCTCGGCGGTGGAGAGCAGGATGGCGAGCTTGGCCTTGTCTTGCGCGGCCGCGTCGGGGCCCTTGGCTTTTTCCCGCGCGCGCAGGCGTTCGCGCGCGGCCTTGCGGGCCGCGGCGCTTTTCGCTTCGCGCGCCACGGAGTCGAGATGCGAATCTTTTTCGAGGCGGGAGCAGGCTTCGAGGGCGATCGCGTCGTCGCCGTCGCGCAGCGCTGCCGCGAGAAAGGACGAGGCGTGGACGAGCCGATCGAGCGCGCCCCGGCGAACGACGCTGGCGGGCGCCCGCACGGAAAGGTCCGCGAAAAGTTTTTCCGGGGCGCCGAGGGCGTCGAGCTCCTCGAGCCACGCCGCCGCCTTGAAGGCGTCGACGTCGGGCTCGGCCGCGGCCCAGTCTGCGACGACGCGGGCAAGCTTTTCCTTCAGGACTTCCTTGGCCGGGCCTTCTTCCGACCGCTCCAGCGCCTTGCGGAGGTCCGCTTCGCCGGCGAGCCGCTTGGAGGCGGCGAGCCTCACCCCGGCATCGGGGTCGGCCGAGGCCAATGCGAGGAAAACGTCACGGCGATCATCTTCCATCCGACGTACGGCCTCGAGGCGGCGGGCGGGATCGGAATGCTTCCAGGGGGATCGGACGAGGTCGAGGAGGGCCATGGAGAGAAGATAATAGGGGTGGAGGCGGGCTGGGTGGAGGAATCGTTGGAGGCTATTTCCTGCCGGTTTGGGATTCTTTCGGAATATCAGGCCTCCAGGTTTGGGACGCGAGATGTAACGCGAATCCCAACCCAAACCCAAACCCGCCGAAGTGCCGATGCCGAAGAATCCCGAACCCTCGTGTTACCGGCAGACCTCCCCGCAATCCGGATCACAAGGGCCCACTTGCAGGGTGACATGGCGGGCCCCGAAGCGCTGCTCCAGCTCGTGCCGCAGGGCATTCGTGACCGCCCCCGCGCCGGCATCGTCCCGGGGTTCCACGTGCGCGCTCAGGTAGAGGTCCCGGCCCGTGAGCGTCCAGAGGTGCAGGTCGTGCACGGCCCGCACGCCGTTGAAATTCTGCATCGCCTCGCGCACGGTTTCGGCGTCGACGCCGTCGGGCGCTCCCTCCACCAAAATATGCGCGCTCTTGCGCAGCACGCTTTGCGAACCGTACAGCAGGATGGCGGCGGTGAATAGTCCCGCGATCGCGTCGGCGCGCATCCAGCCTGTCCACAACATCACCGCGCCCGCGGCGAGGGCCGCGATCGATCCCATCGCGTCTCCCAGCACATGCCACAGCGCGCCTTCCTCGTTGAGGTTGCCCTTGTCCTTGGCGGCGTTCAGCCACAGGAAAATGCCGATGTTCAGGACCAGTCCGAGGGCCGCCACCCAGAGCATGGGCCCTGCATCCACGTCGACGGGATTTCCGAGGCGCATGACGGCCTTCGCCGCGACGCCGACGCCGAGGATCGCGAGCAGCAGCGCGTTCGCGAAGGCCGCCAGGACTTCGATCCGCTTGTAGCCGTAGGTCTTTTCGGGCGTGGGACGACGAAGGCTGACGCGCGCGGCGAAGGCGGCGAGGCCCAGCGCCGCCGCGTCCGAGAGCATGTGGAAGGCGTCGGAAAGGAGGGCGAGGGAATTCGTCCACAGGCCTCCAACGGCCTCCACGAGCATGAAGCCCGCGGTGAGGGCGAAGCAAATCATCAGGCGGCGGGAGGTTCCGGACGCGGCGGCATCCATCGCCGCGGGCCCGTGGTCGTGCCCATGACCGTGGCCTTGATGGCGTAGAATGCGGGGACGGCGCGGCATCATTTTTTGCCCTTGTCCTTGCCCTGGATGTGCGGGCGTTTCATGAGGGCGAGCACCGCGAGGCCGGCGAAGGCGAGGATTCCGATGAGCAGCGCGGTCATGGGGATAAAATACTGAACTGCGGAAGGCGAAACTGGAAGGGAGGCCCGGAAGAGGTAGTTTTTCATCCATGCCTTCGATTCGAGTCGCCCTCTGCCAGATGCGCGTGCATCCCGGCGAACCCGCCCGCAACGCGGAGGAGATGGTGCGCCTGCTGTCGAGCCTGCATGGCAAGGCGGATCTCGTCGTATTTCCCGAACTTTGCGTTCCGGGCTACTTGTTGGGCGACGCCTGGGAACGGGCGGCTTTCCTGCGGGAGTGTGAGACGTGGAACGCTCGCGTGATCGCGGCGACAGGCGAAAGCGGTGCGCCCGCTGCCGTCTTCGGCACGGTGGCGGTCGATTGGAAGACGAAGGGTGAGGACGGCCGCCCGCGAAAGCACAACGCATGGATCGTGGCGCAGGGCGGCAAGGCGCTGGAGCATCCGGGCCTGAAGCGTCCCTACGGCGTCAAGGCGCTGCTGCCGCATTATCGCGAGTTCGAGGACGGACGTCACTTCTACGATGCGCGCGAATTGGCGCGCGACGCGGGCCGGCCGTGGCAGGACTTCGTCGCGCCGGTGACGCTGGAGCTGAACGGCGCTTCCGTGCGCCTCGGCGTGTTGCTGTGCGAGGACGCCTGGGAGGATGATTACCTCCAGAAGCCGGTCGAAGCGCTGGCCGCGAAGAAACCCGAACTGGTCGTGAACCTCAGCGCGTCCCCCTTCACGCGCGGCAAGAACCGCAAGCGCAACCGGGTCTTCGCCGACAAGGCGCGCATCCTCGGATGCCCGCTGGCCTACGTGAATTGCACCGGCATTCAGAACAACGGCAAGACGCTCTATACCTTCGACGGACACAGTACGGTGTACGCGGCCGATGGCCGGGTGCTGCTGGAAGCCGCCCCTTACGAAGAATCCGTGACGCATCTCGAATTGCGGAAGGAGGGGGACGGGGCGTGGTCTGTGCATGCGGAAAACAACGCCTCGACGCTCTTTCAACCCGCGCCCGGTGGACAATCTTCCATCGGCGAGGTGCATCGCGCCGTGCGCTACGGGGCCGAGAAGTTCCTCGACTCGACGGGCCTGCGCCGCGTGGTGCTGGGAGTCTCGGGCGGCATCGACAGCGCGGTGGCCGCGGCGCTCTTCGCCGAATTTCTGAGGCCGGAGCAGTTGCTGCTGGTCAACATGCCCAGCCGGTTCAACAGCCGCACGACCCGCGACCTCGCCAAGACCTTGGCCGCCAACATCGGCTGCCTGTACGCCGAGTTTTCCATCGAGGACAGCCTGCAGGTCACGATGGGCCAGATCGGCGATTGGGAAGCTTCGTCGGTGGACGGGTCGGTGCGCGCCCGGCTGCGCCTGGAGGGGACGGCGTTCGAGAACGCACAGGCGCGCGACCGGGGCGCCCGGCTGCTCGCGGGGCTCGCGGCCTCCTTCGGGGGCGTGATCTCCTGCAACATCAACAAGGCCGAGATGGTGCCCGGCTTCGGTACGCTCTATGGCGACATCGCGGGATTCCTCGCCCCGCTCGGCGACCTTTGGAAGCATGACGTGTATGCCTTGGGGCGTTACCTGAACGAAACGATCCACGGCCGCGAGGTGATCCCCTCCGCCATCTTTGACATCGTCCCATCGCCCGAGCTCAGCGTCGACCACGCCGTGGACGAGGGCAAGGGAGACCCGATGTTTTACCCCTACCACGATCGCCTGTTTTACTCCTGGGTGCAGCGCTGGAGCCGCGCGACTCCGGAAGAGAATCTCGAGTGGTACGCGGCGGGCACCTTGGCGAAGGAACTGGATCTGCCTGCCGACGTGGATTTGAAGGCGCTCTTTCCGGCGCCGGCCGATTTCATCGCCGACCTGGAACGCTGGTGGAACCTCTACAATGGCACGGGCGTGTTCAAGCGCGTGCAGGCGCCGCCGATCCTGGCCGTCAGCTCGCGCGCGTTCGGCTTCGACCACCGCGAGGCGCTCGGAAGCGCGGGGTATACGGAGAGGTATAAGGAGCTTAAAAGGAAGTTGTTGGGATAGAAGTTGTCAGTTGTCGGTTGTCAGCAGGCATGCTGACACATGAATGCGGATCAGGCCGAATTCACCGACTTCACGGACAACTGACAACCGGGTACCGACAACGGCGAAGCATCGCCTACGATCCTGTCACTCCCCCAAATACGCGCCCTTGACCCTCGGATCGTCCGCCAGTTGCGCGGACGGACCTTCCATCGCGATGCGCCCGGTTTCCAGCACGTAGGCGCGACGGCTGTGTCGCAGCGCGATGTGCGCGTTCTGCTCGACCACGAGCACGGTGACGCCCTCGCGGCTGATGGCGTCGATGCCGGCGTAGATGGCCTTCACCAGCAGCGGGGCGATGCCCAGTGAGGGCTCGTCAAGCAGCAAGAGGCGGGGCTTGGCCATGAGGGCGCGGCCGATGGCGAGCATTTGTTGCTCGCCGCCGCTGAGCGTCCCCGCGCTCTGGCCGATCCGTTCCTGAAGGCGCGGGAACAGCGAGAAGGCATGCTCCATCCCGGCGGCGAACTCGCGGCGGGGGCGGAGGTAGCCGCCCATCTCGAGGTTCTCGCGGACGGTGAGATTCGCGAAGATGGCGCGCCCCTCGGGCACCAGCGCGATGCCCAGCGCGGCAATTTTATGGGCGGGCATCTTCGTGATGGACTTGCCCTCGAACAGCACATCGCCCGAGGCCGGAGGCACGAGCCCGGCCACCGCGCGAAGGGCCGTGCTCTTGCCCGCGCCATTGGCGCCGATCAGCGTGACGACCTCGCCGGCCTCCACATGGAGGTTCAATTCATCGAGCGCGCGCACGCCGCCGTAGCGGCAAGTCAGGGAGCGGATCTCGAGCATTACTCGGCTCCCAGGTAGGCTTCGATCACCTTCGGGTTCCGCCGGATCTCTTCCGGTGTTCCCTCGGCGAGGCTCACCCCATGGTCGAGCACATGGATGCGCTCGCACACGCCCATCACCACGGCCATGTTGTGCTCCACCAGCAGGATGGTGAGCTTGAACTCGTCGCGCAGGCGGCGGATGAGCGCCATCAGCTCGAGCGCTTCCTGCGGGTTCATCCCGGCGGCGGGTTCGTCGAGCAGGAGGAGGCGCGGCTCGGTCGCGAGGGCACGGGCGATCTCGAGGCGGCGCTGCAGGCCGTAAGGAAGCGAGGAGGCCTCTTCGTCGGCCAGCGCGGCGAGGCCCAGCAAGTCGAGCAGTCGCCGCGCAAACGCCTCGAGTTCTTCTTCGGCGCGATGGAAGGCTGCGGTGCGCAGGATCGTGGCCGCCAACGAGGCGGCCCGTTTCATATGGCAGGCGATCTTCACGTTGTCGAGCACCGAAAGGTCGCCGACGAGGCGGATGTTCTGGAAGGTGCGCGCGATGCCGTGCGCCGCGATGCGATGGGGCGGAAGGCCCGACACCGTCATGCCGCCGAGCGCCACGCTTCCCGTGTCGGGGGCGTAGATGCCCGTGATCAGGTTGAAGAGCGTGGTCTTGCCCGCGCCGTTGGGGCCGATGACCCCGAAGAGCCCGCCTTCTTCCACCGCGAAGGCGACATCCTTCACGGCGGTCAAGCCGCCGAAGCGGCGCGTGACCTCGCGGACCTCGAGCAGGGCGCTCACTTCGCGCCTCCGGAGCCAAGGAAACCGCCTCGCCCCAAGAGACCGCGCGGGCGATAGATCATGATGACGATCAGCGCGAGCGCGTACAGGACCATCCGGTATTCCGCGAAGCCGCGGAAGAGCTCGGGGAGCACGGTCAAGGCGATGGCGCCCAGCACGGCGCCCGCGAGGCTGCCGAGGCCCCCGAGCGCGATCATGATGACGATCTCGAAGCTCTTCACGAAGGTGAAGGTGTTCGGGTGCAGGAACATCGAGAAGTGGGCGAAGAGCGAGCCCGCGACACCCGCGAAGGCGGCGCTGATGACAAAGGCCGTGACCTTGCTGCGGGTCACGTTCACGCCGGACGCTTGGGCAGAGACTTCGTCGCCGCGCACGGCCAGCAGCGCGCGGCCGTGGCTCGACTTCACGACGTTGCGGACCACGGCGATCGCGGCGGCCGCGCCGAGGCCCACCCAGAACAGGTTCGCGAGGCGCGGGATGCCGGTGAAGCCGCGCGCGCCGCCCACGGCGTCCACGTTGAGGATCACCACGCGGATGATCTCGCCGAAGCCCAGCGTGACGCTGGCGAGGTAATCGCCGCGCAGGCGCAGCGAGGGCATGCCCACCAGCCAGCCCGCGATCCCCGCGCCGAGCGCGGCCGCGAGGGTCGCGGTCAGGAGAACGAGGGAGTCGCGAAGCGTTCCGGGCGGAAGGCCGAGCGCCTCGAAGTGCGGGCCGGCGTACACCGAGACGCACGCGGCCGCATAAGCGCCCACGGCGAAGAATCCTGCATGCCCGATGGAGAACTGCCCTGCGACGCCGTTCGTGAGGTTGAGCGACGCGGCGAGGATGACGTTCACTCCCGCGAGCAG
>DATAHJ010000031.1:0-2705 GCA_036263275.1 Fibrobacteria bacterium
TTGATGGAGCGGACGATCGCCTTGGCGGCGGCGTGCAGCTCGACCGGCGCGAGCAGGCCCGCGTAGCCCCCGCGCTGGTGGGGGTTTCCGAGCGGCAGTTCCTGCGCCGGCGTCTCGCCGAGCTTTCCCTGCTTGTCGGGAGCCTGGATGCGGATCGCGAGCAGGTTCTTGTCCGCGGGGCGGACCGACTTGCCGACGTCGAGGTCGAACGGCACGTGCCCGAAGGCGCGGACGCCGAGCTGCTCGCCGTTCAGCCAGACGGTGGCGTGCGGATGCGCCGATTGCACGCGCAGCAGGAAGCGCTTGGCCGCGTCCTTCGTCTCCTTCTTGTCCAGCGTGAACTCGCGGAAGTAGAAGCCGATGGAGGCGCCTTCCGGGTTGGGCTCATGCTGGAACAGGTGGGGCAGGGAAACCTTGCGGGTTCCCGCGGGCTTCAGCCGGAACCACTGTTCCTCAATCCCCTTGTCGGAGGGGTCGAAACAGAATTCCCAGCCGTCCACGAAACGGATGACGTCGGCCATGCTCTTGCGCGCCTCGCCGCTTTAGGCGGCGGGGGTCTCTTCCTCGTCGAAGTCGAAGCGGGGCTTCTTCTTCAACTGGGTGCGACGGCCGTGCTGCATGTCGTCGCCCGAGCCCACGAAGGTCTCGGAAGCGGCGGGAGCGGCCGGGGCGGCAGCCACGTTCTCGGAAGCGGGGGCCTCGAAGGAAGCCAGCGCGCGGCGCGGGGGCAGGCCCGGCTCCGAAGAGGCGGCAGGGGCGGGCTCGGGAGCGGGGGACGGCGCGAAGTCGCGCGTCTCGCTGAACTCGCGGCGCGGACGGCCTTCGCCACGACCGCCTTCGCGGTTGCCGCGCTCGCCGTCACGTCCATCGCGACGCTCGCCGCGACCTTCACGATTGCCGTCGCGGCCTTCGCCGCGATTGCCCTCGGGACGGCCCTCACGATTTCCGTCGCGGCGTTCGCCGCGACCTTCACGGTTGCCGTCGCGATTGCGATCGCCATCGCGGCGGTCATCACGGCGCTCGCCGCGGCCTTCACGATTGCCCTCGCGGCCTTCGCGGTTGCCGCCGTTGCGGTTGCGGTCCATGGCCTCGTCGAGGCGGACGGGCTTGAGGCGGAGCTGGGGGGACATCTTCTTGACGACGGGCTGCTGAAGGAGATACAGCACGGCCTTGACGCGGAAGACGAGGTAGATCAACACCAGCAGCGTTGCCGCCACCAGGATCAGGAGGAGAAGATTGGTTTGCATGAAAGGGGTTCCGTAGTGGGTTCGGCTGGACGGACGGCAGTGAGCGGTCCTTGAAGTCCTTGTTGATGCCGAAATCGCGTCCTGGTTTGATGAGCCGGCCTCCCCGTGGACGCGGAAAAATTCCGGGCGAGGGGCGCGGTGCTGGAATTTGAGCCGGACGTCGGGATCTGGATCCGTTTGGGACCCCGGGAAACGATCGCCGGGAATCGAAGCCTGCCCCCATGTTGTTTCGGGGAAGACGGGTGATCCGGGAAGGTTCGCCGGTTCGCCGGAAGCCGGATTCCTGATCCGCGGGCCGATCCCGGCGAGCCGGAGAGGGGCGGAAAAGGAGGCTTTCAGGCGAAAAAATCGCGAAAACCGGGTTCATCGGAGTCCGTTGTTCGCTTTTCTCTCTTTTTTGAGAGTTTTGCGATAGAGACTCCAAGCACCGACAAGGAATATTAACAGCTTCCAGACACTTTTTCAACAAAGACAGATGAATACCTGTGAACGTATTGACACGTGGCTAAATGTGCAGTACATTCAAAGTGAAAAACCATGAAAACGAGGTTTTCCATGAACAACTCCAAAAACACTGCCCAGGCCACCGTAGCCGGTAACGCTCCGGCTGCCCCGAAGAACCTTCCGGCTCCCGGCATCCTGTCGGGTCAGGACCGCAAGCCGCTGACCGCGCGCCAGCAGGAAGTGTTCGACTTCATCAAGGAGCGCATTCAGGGCACGAGCCGCCCGCCCACGTTGCGCGAGATCGGCACACGCTTCGACATCACTTCCACAAACGGCGTGCGCAGCATCCTGCATGCGCTCGCGAAGAAGGGTTACATCGAGCGCGCGCCCAAGCTGTCGCGCGGCATCGATCTTCCGGAACTTGAGAAGGCGGCGGACCGCCCCTCCGATTCCGCCGTCGAGATCCCCATCCTTGGCCGCGTGGCGGCGGGCACGCCCATCCTCGCGGTGGAGAACCTCGAGGGCACGGTCGTGGTCGATCGCGAGTTCCTCATGCGGCAGGAGAACGTCTTCGCGCTCAAGGTGCAGGGCGACAGCATGAAGGACGCCGGCATCATGAACGGCGACCTCATCTTCGCCCGCCAGCAGAAGGACGCCGAGCGCGGCCAGATGGTGGTGGCCCTCCTGGGCGAGGAAACCACGGTGAAGTACTACTACCCCGAGGGCACCTACGTGCGCCTGCAGCCCGCGAACGACGCCTACGGGCCGATCATCGTGAGCCGCGAGATGATGGACTTCTCCATCCTCGGCCGCGTGATCGGCGTGATGCGGCGCTACCAGTAATTCTTAATTTCCCCGCATGGCTTTTCCGCGGGGACATCGCGCGCCTGTTCGTTCCGCCGCCTTGGGCGCGGCGGCCTTGGCCCTGCTGTGCGCCTGCGCCCCGGGCAACCCGAACCTCCTGCAGGGGAAGTACCCCGGCGGCGCGTGGCAATATTCCGTCGAGACCGACAG
>DATAHJ010000032.1:0-5806 GCA_036263275.1 Fibrobacteria bacterium
TTGAAGTCCATGTCGCCCAGGTGATCCTCGGTGCCGTTGATGTCGGACAGCGTCACGTAGCGATTGCCGTCGGAGACCATGCCCATCGCGATGCCGGCCACAGGGGCCTTGATCTTCACGCCCGCGTCCATCAGCGACAGCGAGCCGCCGCACACCGAGGCCATCGACGAGGAGCCGTGCGACTCCAGGATGTCCGACACGATGCGGATGGTGTAGGGGAAGCTCTCCGCCGTCGGCAGCACCGGGGCGAGCGCGCGCTCGGCCAGCATGCCGTGGCCGATCTCGCGGCGGCCCACGGCGCCCAGGCGCTTGGCCTCGCCGACCGAGAAGCCGGGGAAGTTGTAGTGGAGCATGTAGTTCTTGAACGACTCGCCCTGGAGCGACTCGATGCGCTGCTCGTCGGTGCGGGTGCCCAGCGTGGTGACCACGAGGCCCTGCGTCTCGCCGCGCTGGAACAGCGCCGAGCCGTGGGCGCGGGGCAGCACCTCCGTCTGGATGTCGATCGGGCGCACGTCCGAGGGGCCGCGGCCGTCGATGCGGCGCTTCTCGCTGAGCACCATCTCGCGCATGTCGCGCCAGAGGATCTCGTCGAAGGCGGCCTTGATCTCGCCGATCTGCTCGGGGAACTCGGCGTCGAGCGCCTCGTGCACCTGCTTCTTCACGACCTTGAGGCCGGCGTAGTACGCCTTCTTCAGGTAGTCCTTGTGGAACAGCTCCTTGAACAGCGGCGCGGCCACGGCCTCGACGCGGGCAAGCACCGTCGCATCGATCACGGGCGCGACGAACACGTCCTTCTCGACCTTGAACTGGGCGAGGAGGGCTTCCTGGCCCTTGACGATGTTCTTGATCGCCTCGTGGCCGGCGAGGATCGCCTTGACCATGAGCTCTTCGGGAATCTCGAAGCCGTGGCCTTCGACCATCAGCACCGAGGTCGCCGAGCCGGCGATCACCAACTCGATGTCCGCGGACTCAAGCTGCTCGAAGGTGGGGTCGATGATGAACGTGCCGTCGAGCGAGCCCGCGACCTTGACGCCGGCGACCTGCTCCTCGAACGGGATGTGCGAGAGGCCGAGCGCGGCCGAGGCGCCCACGAGCGCGATGGTCTCGGCATCGTTCTTGTCGTCCTGCGAGATGACGTTGCAGATGATCTGCACTTCGCGGCGATAGCCCTCGGGGAACATGGGCCGCAGGGGGCGGTCGATCATGCGGCAGACCAGCACCTCGCGGTCGCTCAGCTTGGCCTCGCGCTTGAAGTAGCCGCCGGGGATCTTGCCCGCGGAGTAATACTTCTCGCGGTACTCGACGGTCAGCGGGAAGAAGTCGGCGGGCTTGTCTTCGCCCGCGCAGACGGTGCAGAGCACCATAGTGTCGCCCAGGCGGGCGACCACGGCGCCGCCGGCCTGCTTGGCCATGCGACCCGACTCGAGAATGATCTCGCGTCCGTCGGGCAGGGGAATGGAAACGGTCTTGGTGGCTTCGGAAAGAATGGACATAGGATTCTCCGGGCCGCGCCGCCCCGCGCCCCGCAATGGGAAGCGCGGGCACGGGCGGACTTCGAGGGATTGCGGATCCGCCTTAGCGGCGGAGATCCAGCTGCTTGATGAGGGCGCGGTAGCCCTCGATGTCGGTCTTGGTCAGATAGTTCAGCAGACGACGGCGCTGCGCGACCATGGTGGTCAGTCCGCGACGCGAGTGCTTGTCCATCTTGTGGGCCTTGAGGTGCTCCGTGATCTCCGCGATGCGGTGAGTGAGGAGCGCGATCTGCACGCGGGGGTTGCCCGTATCCTTCTCGCTGGAACCGAAACCCTTCACGAGCTCGGCGGTCTTTTCCTTGGTAATCGTCGGCATGATTCTCTTCCGGGTTCTTCGTCTAACTCTGTTGGGGGCAAAAACTTAGTAACGCAGGGTAATTTGGGCAATATGGGGGCGGGAACCTCGGGGTCACAGGGTTCCGTTGGTGGTTCATGGTTGGTAGTTGGTAGAGGAAACCGCAAACAGCGAGCATATCAGGCTTCCTCGCCACCAACTACCAACGACCAACTCCCAACGCTGAACCCCCCTAAATCGCCTCTTTTCGCCAGCTTTCGACGTCCTCCGCGATCTGGCGCCGGAGCGCCTCCACGGACTCGAATTTCCGCTCACCCCGCAAAAAACGGTGAATTTCGAACTCGAGGGGCTTCCCGTACAGGTCGCCCTTCCAGTCCAGGATGTGAATTTCGGCCGAAGGAGGCGTCTCCCCGAAGGTGGGGCGCAACCCGATGTTGGCCACGGCAGGGTGAAGAGCCCCTTCGAAGGCGGCATACCCCCCGAAAACCCCGAACGGGAGCATTTTCCGGGCATCCTCGGGATGAAGGTTGGCCGTGGGGAAGCCCAACGGGCCACCGCGGCCCGAGCCGCGCGCCACGTCGCCGCGCAGGCGATAGCGGTAGCCCAGAAGCGCGTTGGCCCGGTCGACCCGGCCCTCCTTGAGGTGATGGCGGATGGCCGAGGAGCTGACCACCTCGTCCGCGTCGATCACGGGCGGCACTTCCACCACGCGGTCGTCGCCGCCTGCCAATTCGCGGAGCAGCCCGACGTCGCCGCGCCCGCCCTTGCCGAAGCGATGGCCGGGGCCCAGGAAGAAGCGCGCGCCGCGCAGCCGACCGAGCAGCACCTCGCGGGCGAAGTCCTCCGCCGGCAGGGACGCGAGGTCGGCGTCGAAGCGGAGCGTGACGGCCTCGACGCCCAGCGCCTCGATGCGCTCCGCCTTCTCGCGGGGCGGGGTGAGCAGCGAGGTCGCCGCGTCCGGGAACAGGAATTGGCGCGGATGCGGCTCGAAGGTCAGCGCGACGGGATCGAGTCCCTCCGCGAGGGCCGCGGCGCGCATCGCCTCGAGCAGGCGGCGATGGCCGACGTGCGCGCCGTCGAAGTTTCCCAGCGCGACGGCAGTCATGCGGGCGGGCGCGGAAGGGCGCGACACGTCGCGCCAGGAGACCGCGTTCACGACGCCTCCGGAAAAACCTTGCGCGGCTTCAGGCTGCCCAAGGGATCGACCTCGGCGACGGCGATCAATTCACCGGCGGGGGTAAATACGGCGTATACGGACGCAGGTTGGGGCGCAACATGTTGCGCCCGTACAGTGCCCTCGTCCGCGCCGTAGCCCACGGGAGGAATCGGATTGCCATTGCGCAGCGCCGCGATCCATGCGTCCTTCAGGCGCAAGGCGGGCAGGTGCGCGACCGCGCGGGAGAGAGGCAGCAAGGCTTCGGGAGCCGCCGCGTCGGGCGCGATCGCGTCTTCGACGCGGAACGGGCCCGTCGCCGTGCGACGGATATTGGCCGCGACCGCGCCGCAGCCGAGCAACTGCCCCAGCTCGTGCGCGACGGAGCGCACGTAGGTGCCCTTCGAGCAGTCGAGCTCCAGCGTGGCGACGCCGGGCGCGAAGGACGTGATTTCCAGGCGGTCGACGCGCACGCGGCGCGGCGCGATCTCCACCGCCTCGCCCGCGCGGGCCCGGTCGTAGGCGCGGCGGCCGTCGATCTTCACGGCGGAATACGCGGGCGGCGCCTGCAGGATCTCGCCCCGGAATTTTGGCAGCAGCGCTTCAATGTCGGCGCGCGTCACGCCGGAGGCGTCGTGCTCCGCGATCACTTCGCCGTCGAGGTCGTAGGTGTCGGTCTCGACGCCGAGCTTCAGCGTGAAGCTGTAGCTCTTGGGCATCTCTTCGAGGAATTCGAGCAGCCGCGTCGCGTTTCCCACGCCCACGACAAGCAGTCCGGAGGCGGCGGGATCCAAGGTGCCCGCATGCCCGATCTTCGCGCCCTTCTTGCCGCCGAAGGCGCGCTTCACGGGAAACAGCGCCTGGAACGACGATTCGCCCACGGGCTTGTCGAGAAGAAGGATGCCGGAAGGGTGCGAGGAGGCCGAGGTCATGCAGAGAGACGGGGGAAGGTTCGAGAATCAAATGATGGAAAGATGAAATGATGGAGTGATGAAGAAACAAGCACGATTCCCACACGATGGTCGGCGTGAATCATCCATCATTTCATCATTCCATCTTTCCATCATTCATCGCTCTCTTCCTTCGCCCCGGGATTCTTCCCGAGCTCGATGTCCCTCAGCAGGCTGTCGATGCGGAATCCGTGGTCGAGGTTGCGGTCGAGCGTGAAGACGAGCTTGGGCACGGTGCGCGTGTGCAGGCGCTTCGCGAGGTGCGAGCGCATGCGCGGCGCGAACTCGTTGAGGGCCTCCAGCGTTTCCGCGCGAGCGTCCTCTTCCCCCATCACCGAGACGGAAACCGTCGCCAGTCCCAGGTCCGGCGAGGTCTCGACGCCCGAGAGCGTGAGGAACCCCAGGCGCGGATCGTTGAGCTCGCGCAGGATATACTGGCTCAGTTCGCGCTGGATGACATTGCCAACGCGTTCGGTCCTGCGGGACAACCCTCAGGCTCCCACGGGCTCGGAGAGCTTGCGCGCCACCTCGACCTTGCGGAAGAAGGCCAGCACGTCGCCCGCTTCGATGGACTTCACGCCCTCGAGGCCGATGCCGCACTCGAAGCCGGCCTTCACCGACTTCGCGTCGTCCTTCTCGCGCTTGAGCGAGACGACCTTGGCTTCGCCCACCTCGATGCCGCCGCGGTAGAGGCGCGCCTTGAGCTCGCGCTCCACGCTGCCGCTCTGGACCTTGCAGCCGGCGATGATGCCGACCTTGGGGATGCGGAAGATCTGGAGCACCTCGGCCTCGCCCGCGACTTCCTCGCGGTACTCCGGCTTGAGCAGGCCCTCCATCGCCGACTTCACCTCGTCCACGATCT
The DNA here is from genome assembly GCA_036263275.1 of Fibrobacteria bacterium. Lineage (GTDB taxonomy): Bacteria > Fibrobacterota > Fibrobacteria > UBA11236 > UBA11236 > UBA11236. The sequence continues at coordinate 4,793 of DATAHJ010000032.1, forward strand.
CGTAGATGATGCGGTAGCTGTTGATGGTCACGCCCTCCTGCTCGGCAAGGTCGCGGACGGCCTCGGACGGGAGCACATGGAAGGCGATGATGAGCGCGTCGGAGGCGGCCGCCATCTGGATGTCGGCCTCGCGCACGGCGCCCACGCCCTTGCTGATGACGTTGACGCGCACTTCCTTGGTGGAAAGCTTCTCGAGCGAGGCGGCGATCGCCTCGACCGAGCCGTCGGTGTCGGCCTTGATGAGCACCTTGAGGTCGTGGAACTCGCCCGACTTGATGCGCTCGCCGATCTGGTCGAGCGTGATGTGGCGCTTCTGGCGCAGCTCGCGATCCTTCGCCGCGATGCGGCGGCGGTTGGCGATCTCGCGCGCTTCGCGCTCATCGGCCACCACCATGAAGGAGTCGCCCGCCTGGGGAGTGCCTTCGAGGCCCAGCACCTGCACCGGAGTGGAGGGGCCGGCTTCCTTGCGGGCATGACCTCGTTCGTCGAGCAGCGAGCGCACGCGGCCGGCGAACACGCCGGTCACGATCGCATCGCCGACGCGAAGCGTTCCGTTCTGCACGAGCATGGTCGCCACGGCACCCTTGCCCTTGTCGAGGCGGGACTCGATCACCGCGCCGAGGGCCAAGCGGTCGGGGTTGCCCTTGAGCTCGAGGATCTCGGACTCCAGCGCCAGCGTCTCCAGCAGCTTGTCCATGTTGAGGCCGGCCTTGGCCGAAACCTCGACGCACGGAATCTTGCCGCCCCACTGCTCCACCTCGACGCCCTGCTCAGCGAGCTGGGCGCGGATCTTGTCGGGGTTGGCGGCGGGGAGGTCGATCTTGTTGATGGCGACCACCATCTGCACGTTCGCGTTCTTCGCGAGCTGGATGGCCTCCTTGGTCTGCGGCATCACCATGCTGTCGGCGGCCACCACGAGCAGCACCACGTCGGTGACGTCGGCGCCGCGCGCGCGCATGGCGGAGAAGGCCTCGTGACCCGGGGTGTCGAGGAAGCAGATCGGGCCGTGCGGGG